>CALLZX010000197.1 GCA_937858935.1 uncultured Ignavibacteriales bacterium
TCACAAGATTTATTAAATTATTCTGAAGATCAAAAAAATATTCAAAGACATCCTTTTTGTAATTGCTCATCGAAGGCATAAACACCGAGAATGTTTTCGACTTCTTAATATTTACTGGATCTACCCCTTTAATTATGAATTTGCACAACCATTTGTGTTTAACTTCTGTTTTAGACGGATCTGTTTTAATTTGTTTAGTAGCAAATTGCTTTTCAAATTCAGCTAAGTATAGATTGTTTGTTACTGCAAGATGATCTATACATTCTGCTATACTCCAGCCTTGCTCATCAAGTTTCCAATTTATCTGATTTTCAGAAAGTGATTTAAACCTACTGAAGTCTTTTAAAACTAATTCTGTATCAGAAATAAATTTTTCTTTTAACTGTTGAATGGTTTGCATAACGAATTTTTATTTGTTGATCAAAGATTGGGAAGAGTAAACGTTTTTCCAATATCATCTAGTCCGAGTTCAATATTATAATTAGCAACTGATTTATTCAGCCAGGTTAACGGTTCATCAATCGGTTCGCTCCCCTGTTTAAATGTTTTTGTATGAATTGGAATAAAATATTTTGCACCAATGTGGTCATTTGCCATAATCAAAGCTTCTTCGGGATTACAATGATTTTTCTTCCATGGGTTATAGGCACCAATTGGAACTATTGCTATTTCAATGTTTTCATCTTTTAGAGGCTTAAACAATTCGTGATAAGCAGTATCGCCGCCAAACAAAATTTTCTTTCCGTTTTTTTCTATGAGTACTGCATTAAAACTTCTTCCATCAATCATATAACCTTTAGAGCGATCTTTTTCCCACGGATAGCGCCATCCGAAATGTTTTACTTCAAGTGCTTTAAATTTTAATCCCTGTAATTCAGTCTCTTCGTTCCAATCAATTTCCTGCAAAGATTTCCATTCAAGTTCAGCAATTACATCTGCAGTGTTATATGCTGTTATGCAATCAATTTGGTTTGGATAATCACCAACTATTGTTGAAAGTGTTTCATAATCCATGTGATCCATATGCGCGTGAGAGAGAAGAATAATATCCGGTTTCGGAATTTCCTCAACCCTTAAAGCAGGATGAGTGAATCGGCTTGGACCGAATGTCATTCCAAACAGGTTAACACCCACTCTTTCAAATAAAACTGGATCAGTAAGAATAGTTGTTCCATAAAAATTTATTAGTACTGTAGCGTGTCCAATCCAAGCAATATTTATTTCATCATCTTTCCAGCCTGTTGGATCTGGTTTAAAATTTGGAGATACCGGTGGCTGCTTTGCTTGTATCTTTTCATTTACAAATAAAACTCCCGCTGATGCTAACGAAATATTTCTTAAAAATTTTCTACGATTCAAATCTAATCCTTTGCTTATTCTTATTATAAAACCAAATATTACCGATAATAGTTCTATTCTAAATATTACAAGAAATTTATCAGAATAAAACCTATTTTTCTAACACACAAATTAAGATTGAGGCAAATTATGTTTGAAATAATACTTTTACTTGTAATTGCAGGAATAACAGGCGGTATCGGACGTTCACTTGTTGGATTTAAGCGAGGTGGTTGTATTATTTCAATAGTTGTAGGATTTATCGGTGCTTATATTGGGACTATACTTGCCCGTGAGTTTAATTTTCCGGATCTATGGTCATTTGAAGTAAGAGGAATCAATTATCCAATTATATGGTCTATAGTCGGTGCAGCCGTGTTTACCGCAGTTTTAAGTTTGATTGTACCGAAGAAAGATTAATTAAATCAGTGTTATTTAAGTTCTTTAAGCTTATTAACAATTTCTGGTAAGATTTTCCCAGCTTCGCCAAAAAAAGATTCATCACAAATAGATGAGATTTCAGTTTCTACAACATTTACCTCAACAATAAATGAACCAGCTTGTTTAGCTGCGTGTATCAAACCCGCAGCAGGATAAACAACAGCAGAAGTACCAACAACAAAAAATATATCCGATAAAACTGAAGCCTTTTCTCCACCCTCAAATTGATCTTCCGGCAGATACTCTCCAAACCAAACAACATCAGGACGAATCAATCCGCCGCATTTACATTTAGGAACTCCGTTTGAAAAATCTAATTCTTCATTATAAAACGTTCTGCAATTGATGCAGAAATTTCTTTCAATATTTCCATGCAACTCGTAAATACTTTTACTGCCTGCTCTTCGATGCAGATTATCTATGTTTTGTGTAATGACGGTTACTTCTTCAAATAGATTTTGCATTTCTGCAATTGCTAAATGTCCTGCATTTGGTTTTGCTTCGTGAATAATTTTTTTTCTATGGTTGTACCATTCCCAAACCATTTGAGGATTTCGCATGAAGGCATTAAAGTTTGCAAGCTCTTCTGGTTTTAATTTGTTCCAGATTCCATCTTTACCTCGAAAAGTAGGAATACCTGATTCAGCAGATATGCCAGCACCGGTAAAGAAAACAATTTTTTTTGATTCGGAAAGTTTATTTAGAAATGTTTGTTTGAAAGTCATGGCAATGCTTTCATAAAAATGTGCCTAAATTCCCTCTCCTTTAAAAGGAGAGGGTTAGGGTGAGGTTAATTATTCGTTTTTAATTTCTTCGTAAAGTTTTTTTGCATCTGCTAAAACTTTATCATCATCTTCATCAACTTTAGGAGCTTTTTCAATTTTCTTCAGAAGCTCTTTTGCTTTGTCATACTCATCTTCTTCAACATATGCTTTGGCAAGTTCAAACATAAACATTCTGAAATTTGGCTTCAGTTTATTAGCGATTTCTAAAAGTCTAATTGCTTCTTCCGTATCGCCCCAACCAAGACCAATTGGTAAACGAACCAGATAAGATTTTTCACAAACTTTTGAATGTGTTCTGCCTAAAACGTAATGTGCAAGAGCTTGAACATAATTACCGCCATTACCTAGTTGAATAGCTTTTTCACAATCCTCTTTAACATCATTCACTGTTCCAACTGCTGAGAACACTCCTTGAAATAATGCTATTCTTCCGTTTGCAATTGCACGGCGCACGTAAGTGATTGATTGCCCCGAACCATTTTTTACTGATTTGTCTGCATATTCAAATGCTTTCTGATAAACTTTTTCCTGTTCATCTTTCTGTGCATCAGTTTTATCAGGCATTTTTTCACCAAGATCAACATGAGCACGACTTATACGCCATAAAACTTCCCAGTTATTGGGCGAAATTTTATCTGCTTTTAAATAAGTATCCAAAGCTTTTTGATTTTGATAATCTTCAACAAATTGATCCCCTTGTTTTAAAAGTTCATCTACAGTTTGAGCAAATGATGTACTAAGCCCAAATACAGCAAGCAACAGGATTGATAAGAGTTGTAGATTTTTTTTCATTTGTGTTCCTTATTATTTCTTGAATTAGTCGAACAATGTTTTTTTATTATCATCTGATTTATTTGGTAAACCATGTGAATGAATATCTGTTCCTGCAAGTGAAATAAATTTTGTCCAGTTTGATCCAGGTTTTATTTCATATGTAATAACATTCTTATATGCATTTACTTTAGCACTTAATTCATCTGCCTGATACAGCGTAATTGCTTCTAAAGTTTTTGGAACAACAGGTGAAGCATATTCTAATTTGCCCTGATGACTTAAGATTAAGTGAAGTAAATTATTTTTTAAATTTTCAGGAAAGCCTAATGTTTTATTTATCTCATCATTAACAATCATTGCCGCAATTACAATATGACCAAGCAGTTTTCCTTTATCTGTGTATTCAAATACAGGTTCAAAACTTAATTCCTCGATCTTGCCAAAATCGTGCAGCATTGCGCCGCAAACTAAAAGATCACGATTTATTTGCGGATGAATGTCGCACATCAGATCGCAAATTCTTATAATTTCTAAAGTATGTTCAATTAATCCACTTATATATCCGTGATGCCACATTTTACCTGCTGGTACAGAAGTATATTTAATGAATCGTTCTTCAGTAAAAATATTTTTCATCAAATTTTTTAAATCATTATCTGAAATCTTCTCCATTCTTGATGTGAATTCTTTTTTCATCACATTAAGATCACGCAATGATTTTGGAAGAAAATCTTTTGGAGTTACATCATCGCTTTGTTTTGTTAATCGGATTGATTCAATTTTAATTTGTGCGATTCCCTGATACTCATCCATCGAACCGGTAATCTTAACAACATCACCAACTGCCAGAGAATTTTTTATAGATTTGAATCCTGAAGCATCTTCCCAAAGATTTGCTGCGGATGAAAACGATTTATCGCTAAGTTCTAATGAAATAAATTCTTTGCCGGTTTTGGTCAATCTTACTTCACATTTTTTTACAAGAAAAAAATGGTCTATAGAATCACCTTTTGAAAGTGATGATAATTCTGATTGGTTTAACATATTTATAATATACGTTCAAGCTTAAAATAATAAAGAGTAAACATTTGTTGATTCACTCTTTAAACTGTTAATTAATTATATCAGTTCTTCCTATTGAATAATAAGTAAACTTTAAGCTGTTAAGCTTTTCAGGATCATACAGATTTCTTCCATCAAAAATAACCGGAGCTTTTAAGGATTTTTTTATTATTTCAAAATCTGGATTGCGGAATTCTTTCCATTCAGTAACAACTATCAAAGCATCTGCATCATTTAATGTTTCGTCAGATGTTTCAGCATACTGAATTATATCACCAAGCACCGCTTTTGAAGTATGATTTGCTTCAGGATCATAAGCATTAACCGTAGCACCTGCATCTGATAAAAGTTTTATTAAATAGTGTGCAGGAGCTTCACGAACATCATCTGTGTTTGGTTTAAAAGCTAATCCCCACATTGCAAAATGCTTTCCATTAATATCCCCTTTATAATGAGTTGAGATTTTTTTAAAAAAGTGATTCACTTGTTCTTTATTAACATCAATAACTGATTTTAATATCTTAAAATCATATTTGTTTTCATTTGCTGTGTTAACCAATGCGTGTACATCTTTTGGAAAACAAGAACCGCCATAACCTATTCCTGGGAATAAATATCTTTTACCAATTCTTGAATCTGATCCGATTCCCAATCTTACTGCATCAACTTGTGCCCCTGTTAGTTCACACAATCTTGCAATCTCATTCATAAAAGAAATCTTCATTGCAATAAATGAATTTGCAGCATACTTAGTCATCTCAGCAGATTTTTCATCCATAAAGTATACTGGATTTCCGGTTCTTACGAATGGTTCGTAAAGCTGCTCCATTACTTTTTTAGATTTATCATTACTGGTTCCGACAATTACTCTTTCTGGTTTCATAAAATCTTCAACAGCAATACCCTCGCGTAAGAATTCAGGATTTGAACATACATCAAAATCAAAATTTGGTGCATGCTTTCTTACGGCAGCACGTACTCGATCACTTGTTCCAACAGGGACTGTGCTTTTATCGACAATAACTTTAAATCCAAGTTCGGGTTCATCTCTAAACATCTGTCCAAGATCATCGGCTACTTTTAAAACATATTTAAGATCAGCAGCTCCATCCCCGCCTTGTGGTGTTGGTAAACAGAGAAATATTACTTCAGCTTTTCGAACTGCCTCACGTAAATTTGTTGTAAATGATAATCTTTTCTTAACAATGTTTCTTAAAAATAATACTTCTAGTCCTGGTTCATATATTGGAATATGTCCATCTTTCATAGTCTCAATTTTCTTTTCATCTACATCAACACAGATAACATTATTACCTGTTTCTGCAAGACAGGTTCCGGAAACAAGACCTACGTATCCAGTACCCACAACAGCTAAATTCACAAACTTCTCCGATAATAATTAATTAACTTTAGAAAAATAACGAAAGTCTTTTTCAAATAGAATGACTTAAAATTGTTGAATTAGTTAAGCGCTAAAGAAACTTCTCTATTAAATAGTTTTACATCTACCGGCTTAGGAACAATAGATTTAATTCCAATTTCCCTATATATCTTAAAAAGTGCTTCATCTGTTGAATCTATAAGTGCAATGATTGGTGCATAGTATTTTTTATCGCCTCGTAAAATAGACTTAACAAACTGTATTCCGTTCATAAGCGGTAAATCGTGTGAGGATATTATTAATGAAGGATGCTGCTTCAAAACAACATTAATTGCTTCAAATCCGTTATCCGTTCCAACAAACTTAAACTCAGGAAAGTTTTCACGGATAATTTTCTCTAACTGCTTAAAATCATTTTGATTATGTTCAACTAATAAAATTGTGTTTTCAGAACTGGGGATCGTAAAATGGAATTCACTTCCGACCTTTTCTTTAGAGTAAAACCAAATCTGTCCCTTATGTCTTTCAACAATTTCTTTAACTAATGATAATCCAAGTCCTGTTCCTTTTTCACCGCGAGTACCTCTTGTGCTAAACATCTTTTCAAATTTAAAAATTCTTTGATGATAGTTATCCGGTATTCCCACCCCTTCATCACTTATTACAAATTCCACATGTTCATTGTTAAATCTCTCTGCAGAAATTCGTATTGTCTTTCCATCTTCTGAAAACTTAATAGCATTACTTACAAGATTGGTTATAACCTGAAGCATCAATCTTTCATCAGCTTCAATAAAAATCGAATCTGGCACATTAACTTTTATCTCAATATTCTTTCTCATAGCTACACCTGTAAGTGCAGAGATGCAGTTAAACACTAATCCCTGTGCTTGTACACGATGAGGCTCCATATGCATTCTGCCGGTTTGCAAATTTGACCAATCGAGAAGATAATTTACTAGTTGCAGCTGGTTTGTGGAAGAATCGTTAATATAATTCAGATATTCTGTTCGCTCTGCATCTGTTAAAGCCGCTTCACTGAGCAGTATTTCGGTAAATCCAAGTATACTAGAAAATGGTGCCCGTAGATCGTGAGATAGAATTGATAAAAAATTATCTCTTGCTGTAATTTCAGCCGAGAGATTATTTATGATCTCACCATAATCACTTTCAGACTTTTTAAATTCTGTTACATCAATTACTAATCCCTTTAAGATTTTCTGCTTACCAACAATCTCCATCTTTAATTGTTCTTTTAGCCAGATAATCTTGCCATCCTTACGAATATAACGGTAAACCAGCTCCAGATTTGAAATCTTGCCATTTTCAATCCTATGCAATTTCTTTTTTACATCAGAAGCATCCTCTTCGTGCAGCATCTCCCTTCCAAGCGAAGGAAGTTTAACAAGTTCTGTCGGTGTATATCCTGTTACTTTCTTAACGCTTGGAGAATAAAATATTTCTAATTTCTCACCATCGGTTGTTAAGGAGTAATGAAACTGATCATCAAAAACCGCAGCAATTTCACATAGCACAGAATTTTGCGGTTCCGTAAGTAATTTTTTTGAAGTGATACCGGATAGAAATGAATCCTTATTTTTCTTATCACTAACTTTTGATGGTAAATTATTTTTTTGTCGGGACATTAGAATATTTTTAAAATCGTTTCATTAAAAATATACTGATTTACTCTTTTGTATGAAACGTTATTAATTAACCTGAATGGAACTTTATAAGCTTATAATTGTTTTTATTTACTCTATATTTCAAAATAAAACAGAAAAACCATGCATAAAATAATTTTTATATCAATACTTGTTTTTTTATCTAATTCATTGTTAGCTCAGGATTTAACCGGCGATGTTTATGGGCGTGTATTTGATTTTGTAACAAAACAGCCCATTCCCTTTGCTAATGTTATCGTGCTGGGAACTGACTATGGAGCTGCCACAAATGAAGACGGGTTTTTCAAAATCACTGGACTCCCTGTTAATACTTATCAGATTCGTGCATCTGTTGTGGGATATAATCCTCAGACCAAAACGGATATTGTAATCCAAACCGGCAAACCCGCTGAGTCTGATTTTGAACTTTCTCCACAAGCAATAGAAATTGAAGGGGTTACTGTTACAAGTGATTACTTCCGTAAAGATCTGCTTGAAGTTAACAGTATTAGAAGTTTTAGCTATGAAGAGATTAGAAGAAGTCCCGGTGGATTTGAAGATGTTGTTAGGGCACTTTCCGTTTTGCCAGGTGTAGCTCAAGCCGATGGTGGAAGAAATGATCTAATTGTTCGTGGTGGCGCACCTTCTGAAAATCTTTATTTAATAGATGGGATAGAAGTACCAAACATAAATCACTTTGGTACTCAAGGTGCAACAGGCGGACCTTTAAGTTATGTTAATCTGGATTTCGTTCGCGAAACATCTTTCTCTACTGGTGGATTTTCAGCTTTGTATGGTGATAAACTTTCATCCGTGCTTGATATTAATCTTAGAGATGGAAGAGAAGATAGAATAGGCGGTAAGGCTACTATCTCGGCTTCTCAATTTGGATTAAACTTAGAGGGACCAATTACGGAAAAATCCAATTTTATTTTTTCGGCAAGAAGAAGTTATCTTGATTTTATTTTTAAAGCCGCCGATTTTTCTTTTGTTCCTGAATACTACGATGTTATGCTAAAAGCAGATTTCAATCCGCAATCACAGGATGCATTTAGCTTTTTATTTATAAGTGCATTTGATAACGTAAAGTTTTTTAATGACACGCAGGAACAGCAGGTTGATAACTCAAGAATTCTTGGCACTGATCAGATACAATATGTTGCCGGATTTACTTACAGACATTTATTTACCAATGGATTTTTCAATATTGCCTTAAGCCGTAACTATGTTAATTACGATAGCAGACAGCAAGATTCACTTTTAAATCCAATCTTCACAAATGTATCAAAGGAAGAAGAAAACTCATTGCGTGCTGATTTGGTTTTCAAACTTTCAAAAACTTCAGAAATAAATATTGGCGGTACTGCAAAACTTATCGAAGCAGATTATGATATTTTATTCCCGACTTTTGTTACTACCTTTGGTGATACATTACCAGTAACCAACTTACAGACAGAGAACACTTACACCAAGTTTGGTGTTTACGCAAATTACAACACTGTTTTCTTTAACAGGTTAACAACTAATCTTGGTGTGCGGTCAGAAATATTTACTGCACTTAACAGCAAAGTGTATTTCAGTCCAAGACTTTCTCTTTCTTATGCGCTAACAGATTTAACTAACATTAACTTCAGCACAGGTATTTATCATCAATCACCTTCCTACATTTGGTTAGAAGCATTTGAAAGCAATCGTGATTTAAGAATGATTAAGGTTAATCAGTTTGTTTTGGGTTTTGATCAAAGAATTTCTTCAGATGCGTTATTAAAGGTAGAAGCTTTTTATAAAGACTATGATAATTATCCCACAAGTACTGTAAGACCATATCTTGTTCTGGCTAATACTGGCGCAGGTTTTTCCGGAAGCGATGATAATTTTTCTTCTTTTGGTTTAGAGCCTTTGGTGGATGCAGGTTTTGGTAAAGCACGCGGAATAGAATTATCCATCCAGAAGAAACTTTCTGATATCCCTTACTACGGCATTTTTAGTTTCACTTATAGTCAGGCAGACTATACTTCTTTGGATGGAATTGAACGGCCGGGCAGTTATGATCAGAACTGGCTTATTAATTTATCAGGCGGCTATAAGTTTAATGAGTTCTGGGAATTCAGTTCTAAGTTTAGGTTTGCAAGTGGTAAACCTTACACCCCATACAATTCAGATGGTACGCAAAACGTTGCTGATTATAATACACGCAGACTTAAATCCTCACACAGTTTGGATGTTAGAGTTGATAAAAGATGGTACTTTACCGGCTGGACTTTGATTACATACATAGATATACAAAACATCTATAATCATCCAAACCAAAGTAATATAAGATGGGATCCGCAGACAATGTCCGTAGATGAAACTTCTTCAATTGGAATTCTTCCATCAATTGGGATTAGTGCAGAATTTTAAAATTAAAGTCCCTCTCATTCAAAAAGAGAGGGATTTATAGTGAAGTAAATTATTTTAAATAAATCATCTTCTTATTCTAACAACATCACCAGCCCTTAGCTGGTATTAGTAAACACCACTCGCTATTTTACCAGCATCAAAGTTAATTTCATAACTTTCTGCTTGTTTTTACTCATTTACTAAAACGGCAATTTCATTTCCCAATACATCAAATACTTTTAGTGTAACAAATTGCCTACTGCTTATTGCATACCTAATATTAGTGCTCGGATTAAATGGGTTTGGGTAGTTTTGATTTAAAACAAAATTGTAAGTGTAGGCCACCTTTAAGGCGGACTACACTTTTAACAATTATTTACCCATCTCATCCGCACTTGGTCCGTACACACCCGGAATCGGAATATCCAGCAGTCTAAGGAAAACCCCTAATTGTGCTCTGTGGTGTATAAGCTGACCGAAAGAGTGTCTTATAGCTTCAGCCTTAGAAAGGTCCATAAAAACAACATCACCATTTTTCATAACCCATCTGCTTTCAAGTTTGGCTTCATTTTTTTCAACCAATTGTGCTTTTCCATTTACAACATTCTCATCAAAGAAAGCCAGCAATTCATTTGTGTTATTTATAACTTTTGGGTTGTATGGAGTTTTTACCAAATCCAGTACATCGTTTATAATAACCGAAGAAATCCAACCGGGAATTTCAGCTACGTGTGTTGCTAAAGATCTTATCGTCATACTTTTAGGATGAGGTCTCCAATCGTATTTGTCATTCGGTACAATCTCAAGCATTTTGCGGGTTGATACCGCTTCTTCTTCTAATTGATTTACGAAAAATTTGATTAACGACATTGCAGCTCCTTTTTTAATTGTGAATAATTACAGAGCAAAGATAAAGCAGGTGATTGACAACAGTATGTCAGCAGGGTTTTGGAAAAATAAAAAAATTCTTAACCCATCCCCGCCTTCCCTTTGTAAAAAAGGAAGGAGCTTAAGACGGGGTATTAAAAATTTCTTTTCTTTATTTCGGAAAGTTTTGTGTTCAGCATTGTTTTTAGTGAGTCAGGAGAAACAATATCAGCTTTATCGGCAAACATTAAAAACCATCTCACAAAATATTCTGTTGATGAAGTTAAAAACGTCATCTGTATCTTATCACCAATTAATTGCTCATTAACAAAACCGTTATAATATTTTTGTTCGGTTAAAAACTGCGCTACTTCTTTATCAACACGAATAATAATGGTTACCAGATTTTGTTCTTTGGTTATTTTGCCAAGATAAGTTTTAACAGATGGATGTTTTTTCTTAAACGCTTTATCGGTTTTTGTAATGCTTAAAATTCTATCAAGTCTAAAATCGCGGTAATCCTGTCTCAGTTCGCAGAATGCAATTGTGTGCCAGTAACCCGAAGAAAAGAAAAGCCCAACTGGTTCTATGTTCCTGTCTTTAACTTCATTTGAGTAAAAAGTGTGATAGCGGATCTTAAGAGATTTTCTTTCTGATATACTTTCTATAAGTGCCTGGGTATGATTTGATTTGTTGGAATTTCCTAATTGTGGCCTGCGGCTAAGTACTTCAATATTTTCCTCAATACTTTCGAGCATTTCCTTTTCGGTGCTCTTTAAGATAGCGCGTATTTTCATCATCCCCGATTTGAAATTTGAATCAATTGAATTATCAGTAAACTTTTCAATTAGTTTTTCTGCTGTTAAAAATGCGGTTACTTCTTCTTTGGTAAACATAACAGGAGGTAAACGGTAACCATCAATAAGATAGTAACCAATACCTGCTTCCGAACCAATAGGAACTCCTGCTTCTACAAGAGTTTGTACATCGCGGTAAATAGTTCTTATGCTAACATTAAAACGATCTGCAATATCCTTTGCTCTTACAATTTTCTTAGACTGCAATTGAATAAAGATTGCAGTTACTCTGTTAAATCGATTCATATTTTAAAATTATATTAACTGTGATTTATTAAAGGGATAAAATAAATATATTAATTTATAAGTACTGCCAAATATGTATAAAACATTATGCGGATTATGTCTGTAATAGGTATTAACAATGCAAAGTAAGATGTTTGCAGCAATGGGTATTTTGGTAAACATTCTGCACAATAAATTATTATATTCCTAAAAACAATTTTTAATTCTCTTTTTACAGAGTATAAAATGAACAACCAATCCAATTCATCATTAACAGAATTAAATGATAAACTTCTTGCTGGCAAAGCAGCTTTAGAGCAAAGCGAGATTGATGATCTGATAATTAATCTTCGCATAGAGCTTAGTCGTGCTGTTAACAGTAACCAGCTAGCTAATGAACCGGATGCTGAACAATGGCAAAATATTTTTGATGGACTTTTCAGTAGTGAACTTGCCGCCCCGTTTATGGAGAATATGGATAAGGATTTGTTCTTTGTTTTTGGGGAATATCTTGGTTCTTTTACAGATCAACCCAATAATAGAATTGTTTCTATCATTCATAACTATCTAAACCTATTTCGTACATCATCCTTTCTTCAGAAAATTTATGACGAAAGAAGATGGGATAAATTAATTCACACACTTATCGTCAAAAGCCATTACACTTTTGATGTTTTATTTAATCAGCGAGTTAATCAGTACAAAAAGAAAAGTCTTTTTAGGATAATTAAAGATAGTAACACGATTGATTACAGCTGGCAGAAAACCTCTGAATTGGTTTCATCCCATCGTTCGTCCATCAACCATATTCTTTTTGAGATTGAAAGCGAAAATAAAATTGTTGCTTTCCTTCTGGAAAACAGTTTAGAAATGGTTATGCTGGATCTTGCATGTTTAACATCAGGAATTGTTAACGCGATGATTCCGGCAAACTCCGTATCAGAACATATTTCTTATATACTTAATCAAACCAAAGCGTCAATACTTTTTGCTGATGATGAAAAACAACTTGCAAAAATCAGATCGATAAAAAAAGAAACTCCATTTCTTAAAACTGTGATAATGTTAAAGGGTAATGCCGCTGAAGATTGGGTAATAAGCTTTGAAGAATTTAAAGCAATGGCATCTGATCACAACATAGAAACAGAAGAGCATATAAAACCTGATTCGCTCGCAACATTAATGTATACATCGGGTACCACCGGCGAACCAAAGGGAATAATGTTTACACACACAAACATTGTTTATAAAAGATTCTGCCGCGCAATGGCAATACCAGGTATAGGCGATGCTGATCGTTATCTTGCTTTTCTTCCTTTGTATCACACTTTTGGCAGATGGCTGGAGATGACGGGCGCAATTTTCTGGGGAGCGGAATATTGTTTTATGGAAAATCCTTCTGTTGAAACGATGATTGATAATATGCGTCTGGTTAAACCAAGTATTTTTATTTCAATTCCTAAAAAATGGATTCAGCTTTACGAATACATAACAACCCGTATTGATGTTGAAGTCGATGATGATGAAAAAATAAAAGAAGCTGTTGTTAACGCAACTGGCGGTAATCTTAAGTGGGGACTTTCAGCCGCAGGTTTTCTTCCGCCGGATATTTTTAGATTTCTGCAGAGATACGGAGTTGAGTTAATGAGCGGTTTTGGTATGACTGAAGCAACAGGCGGAATCACGATGACACCGCCGTTTCAGTATCGTGAGAACTCTCTTGGCAAGGCTTTGCCAGGAATAGAAATTAAACTTGGTGAAGATGGAGAGATATTAATTCGTGGTCCGTACGTAATGCAAAATTATTACGATCAGAAGTTTGAAGAAACATTTGATGCTGAAGGCTGGCTTGCAACCGGAGATGTAATGCGGATGGATAAAGATGGATTTATAGAAATAATAGATCGTAAAAAAGAGATTTATAAAAATGTAAAAGGCGAAACGATTGCGCCGCAAAAAATTGAAAATCTGTTTCGTGATTTTGAATTTGTAAAACAAGTTTTTCTTGCTGGTGATCATCGTCCTTTTAACACGGTTTTAATTTTTCCTGATCTTGAATCTGAACACTCCCCATTAAAAAATATGGATGAGCAGCAAAGGCAGGAATATTTTTCTACAGTAATTGTAAGCGTGAATAATTTTCTTGCACCGTTTGAAAGAATACTGGATTTTAGAATTATCACCCGTGCTTTTGATGATGCTAATGGAGAGCTGACACCCAAGGGAACATACAAGAGAAGGGTTATCGAAAAGAATTTCGAAGAGATTATCCAATCTATGTATCAGAAGGATCATCTGTCACTTCCGCTTGGCAAATATGAAGTAAAAATCCCTAATTGGTTTTTACGTGAGAAAGGTGCATTGAGTCGCGATGTTTTTCTAAAAGAAGATGTTATTTCTATTCCAAAACTTCATTCATCATTAGTTATTAAAAGTATAAATAAAAAAGAAAACATCTTTCAGATAGGCAATTTTTCATACTTTATAAACACAAAACAGATTGATCTTCAGGATATACTAACAAATCCGTTTTACTGGCTTGGGAATGCAGAGCTTGTTGAATTTGCAGGACAAGGAATATTCAGATGGTATAGAAAAACAGAATCAGAAAAAGATATTGAATTTGTTGAACGAATCAGCCCCGTTAAGAATGAAGATCAAACAAGAAATAATTTTGCAGAGATTTTAGCTGCCAAAGAAATATCCATTTTAGGATTACACTTTGGTATGGTTATGCTGCAATCGGATAGGATTCCAGATAATGAAAAAGCCATCGAATATTTTTCTGAAATACTTAAAGATTCAAAATCAACTCACTACAAACTTGCTGTTGAAATAGCGTATAGACCAAATTTGATTAGCGAATTATCAACGCAGCGTAAAATGTTTTTAGCAGCGTTCCAGAGCTTGCGCAAAGATAATTTCCGAAAGCTTTTAGAATTGTACACTGGGATTGACCATAAATTTCTAAATAAGGAAATAATTCTTTCTATAGAAAACATTAGCCGCGGTGATGAAAACTTGAAAGAAATAGAAACGGTAATTGGAAATTTTGTATTGTCTGTAACATCCAAATCTCATTTAAGTAAAACGTCAATACCAAATCTTTTTGAGCTGCTTGTAAGTTATGGTGTTAATCATCCATCAAGCTACGAGCGAATAAGGAGGTTCTTTTTACAATACGAACTTTACGGAAGTACAAAAGATCTTAGAGCTATTGCATTAAAATCCAGAATGGAGATTAGAAATCAGTTTACTGTCTGGCTTGGTCAAAACCAACGCGTGGCAATTGATCCTGAAACCGGAGAAGAATATCGATGGGAGGATGTTTTAATTTTTGATCAGGCTATTTCAGAAACAGATCAGTCAATACTTAAAAGGGCGATAAGCGAGAGACAAATTATTCGTGAAGCAATATTTCTTTTTTCCGGACACGTTTTAATTTCGCTGAACAATATTCTTCCATCGGGAGTATGGATAAGTAAATATTCAGAATCAGAAAAAAGATCTGTTTTCCGTGTTACTGTTCAAACAAGATTTCAGGGCGGATTTGATCTTGCAATACATCTTAATCATAAAGAACCCTCTGAAATGATTGAAGAAGAGATTAAATGGAAAGTTATTGCCGGTACAGAAGTAAACGGTGAAAAACTTGCAGCTAAACTCGGCGGATTGTGGGAGGATTATAATCTATGGACTGAAGAATTTGTTGGTGATGAGTCAGTTGAAAGATTTATAAGACGGGAATACAAGCGTAATGATGAATTGACATTGGAAAAGCTTAGAAACCTATGGAAATTCTTTGTATGGAGTGCTGCTGCGGCTTATGTAAAATTCTGGAAGTTATCTGATATGAAGATGGAGCTTACAGATACAACCCCGGATGGACTTATAGTTTCTCCCCATGATTATCAAACAGGATGTATAATCACTTCATTTTCAAAGAGAAGAAAAACAGAATCAACTCTTGCCTTTGTAATGAACTTCTATGAAAGTTTTGTAAAACAAACGGAAGACAAATATCCTCAGATAAAAAAAGCATCTGTATGGAATGCAATATTTTCGGGAATTATTGAGGCGGAGGGAATTGATAACGGAATAAGTTTGATCAATAAATTCAGAAGAGAACTTGGAATTTCTGATATTGATAAAAAAGAAGATATAAGCACACGTATAGATTCTTTTATACGAAACGTTAAAAATCATGGTTACTTACCCAAGCAGCTTTATTTTGCTGTAAAAAGATTTCATCGATGGTACAGCCTGAATAGAAGCGCATCACTTTCCGCGCAAGCAGAAATGATTTACGAACTTTACGAAACATATCGATTGTTTGATCTTGAAGAACAATACCCTGCAGCACGAACAAGATTTTTTCTTGAAACTGTGTTTTATAACTCGACCCAAAGATTTAAAGATGTTTTACGTGAACTTGTAAGAAAACAAAGACATCGTAAAATATCTAAGGATGAATCTCTAAAACTTATAAATGCCTTGCATTTTGAGTTTGAGCTTGATGAAAAGGAAACATATTTCATAACCCGCTTGGGGTATCCTCATCTTAAGCCATCAGATACTGCGGCGTTGCTTAGTATAAAATCAGAGATTGCTGTACAGCCAAATCTTGTTGTTCAATTGCAGGATGATGATGGAAATACTTTTACGATTAGAAATCCAATTAATCCAAAAGAAATATCAAAACTGCATCAGCTTTATCTTGAAGCAAACCTTAATGTAAACTTTAGACCGGAACACCATTTTCTGGTAGCGATATCGGATCGTGGTTTTATCATCGGCGGTGCTTTTTATTATAGAAGCGATGAGGAAACTGTTCATATGGAAAAAATAGTTGTATCAAACAGATACCGCCGTAAAGGTATTAGTGAAGGATTGATGAACGAGTTGTTTAGCAGAATAAAATCTGAAAACATCAAATTTGTTACTACTGGTTTTTTCCGGCCCGAATATTTTTACCGTTTCGGATTTAAGATTGAAAGAAAGTATTCAGGCTTGGTTAAAGAACTTTGATTAGTAATTCTAAAATTCTCCTGTTTATTTCAAATTGCCAAAAATAAAAAATGGAGGCCATCATTTAAGATGGCCTCCATAAAAAAGTCCCCGATGCTGGGGTAAAACATCGGGGGAGTACTGATAATAAGCTTGGGGGAGGACTTATTACCAAGTACATTTTAATTTCTGTTGTTAAAATAATAAGGTGTAAATTAAATCCAAATAGTTTTTTAATTCTGAATCAAAATATTTTTGTCGTTGATGAAATTGAGCATATTTTTACGAAATTATGGGAGTTTTTCAGCTAGTTTCAAAAGAATGATTGCAAGCTTATTTTCAATTTTTCACTCAATTCCTTACTTTCACATTTAATATTTCAATCTACAAGGAGATTTTAATGAGCAGAGAGATTCATCGTTGGTACAGCCCAAATTTAAATAAGGAAATGGAGATTGTTGTTTATGGGCATTACGGTTATGCGCTATTAATGTTTCCAACAGCTGGGGCAGATTATCTTGAGTATGAAAGATTTAAACTTATTGATTCAATCGCTGGGTTTTTGCGTGATGGAAAACTTAAGGCATTTTCAATCAACAGCATAAACAACGAAAGCTGGTTGAATAATCATATGCATCCAGCCCACAAAGCAATTCGTCATCAACAGTATAATAAATATATTGTTGAGGAAGTTGTTCCGTTTATACATAATCATAGTAAAGGTTTAGTTCCGATTGTAACCACAGGCGCTTCACTTGGTGCATTGCACTCGGCAAATAATTTTTTCAGACGTCCGGATATTTTTTCGGGTACTATTGCAATGAGCGGCAGTTATGATTTAAAGAGTTATACAAAAGGCTATTTTGATGACAATGTTTACTTTAATTCCCCTGTAGATTATTTACCGCGATGGGATGATAATTTTATGTTTGATCATATGAGAAAAGGCAGAATTATAATAGCAACCGGTCAGGGAAATTTTGAAGACCCCGAGGCATCAAAGCAATTATCAAATATTCTAAATGCTCGTGGAGTCAGGCACTGGTTAGATTTGTGGGGACACGACCAGCCACATGATTGGCCAACTTGGAGAAGTATGCTTCCATATTTTTTAGGGAATATTAAATTTTAGTTTACGATTTGTCATTGCGATTCTGATTTTATCGGGAGAAGCAATCAGTCTTTTATTTTATGCATTTAATAATTATCCATTCAGGGGCGTATGAGCTGGAAAGAATTCTTAAAAGAAAAAAGAAACAGAGCTGAA
>CALLZX010000198.1 GCA_937858935.1 uncultured Ignavibacteriales bacterium
AAGAACTGCTTTTGTTTTTCTTCTGTACTTTTGGCTTGATCCAAAAGTACCAAAAAATCAAGAAAATGGTAAGGCATTTCCGGAAACCAGTTTCCGAAACCAGGGCATCGAAAAAACTTGTACAGAGAAATTTGCATCAGAATTGCTTTCTGATTGCAAATTTGTTTTTTCTCCGCCCGTTATGCTGCACCATTTTCATTCCCCCGCCCCCGCTGACTGAATCAGGATTTATGATTTTTACTAAAATCCATTTCATTAAAAAATCAAAATTTGTTTTGCAAAATTATTGAATTAAAAGCAAGAAAAAGAGAATCTGTCTCATAGCTTGATGATTTTTTGCTTAGGTAGTGTTGATGAAAAATGAACAATATAAGTTCCAGAAGGTAATAATGATAAATCAATTTGATTTTTACCTTGTTGTAAACTTCCTGATATTACAGATCTTCCAAACATATCTGTAATATAATAAAAATCTTTTGGAGATTCTATCCATAAAAAGTCAATTACAGGATTCGGATAAACAAATACTTTTAAAGTATTCATTTCTTCTTTTGCTGTTGAAGTAAGGAAGTCTTTAGATGCAATAGAAGCATTTCCACCTTGACAAGCATCAATAGCTAATAACCGATTAATATCCTTGACTTTTGCAGTTACACATGGTCCAAAGCTTCCTAATGTATCCCAAACCCAATTATTTCCACCATCCCAAGTGTATTTTACTCTGAGATAAACATGATTTGAATCCAAAACAGTAAGCTCCCGGGCAGTTCCTCCGCCAAAACCATTGCTAATGTCAGTCCAACTATTCCCATAATCAGAGGTTTTCCAAAAAATTGCGGATCCACTCGATTGTGGCCATATACCAGTATGACCAAAAATATATCCGGTTGAATCGTTTGCAAATCTCATTGCACTCCAATAACCAGCTCCTGTTCCAAGATTAACAATCTGCACAAACGACTGCCCGGAATCGGAGCTGCGCCAGACATGACCGTTTTCGTCGCATACGTACATAT
>CALLZX010000199.1 GCA_937858935.1 uncultured Ignavibacteriales bacterium
TTATGGGCGGCGGCCCCGACAAGTCGGGATTAGAAAGTTAGGCGCAATGCCGTTAGGTGTTTCATAAAAGGGAATATTATGGACAAAATATATTGGAATATTAAAGTGAATTTATTATTCATTTTCATAATAAATTTTGGATGTAGTGAAATATTAATCCCACCTGATATTGATCAAAATGAATCAAATAAATATGATAATTTAAATTTTAGCAATAAAATTCAAGTGTTTTCATTTCCAACATTTGGAAGTTTTAAAACCACATTTAGTTTTAATTTAGTGATTAATGATAATTCATTAAAAATAAAAAAAGTGAAATATGATTTTACAAACGATTATAATTATGATACTAGTTTAACAACACTTGATACTGCAAAAATCAAATTTACAGATTATGGTTATAATAAGATTATTTCTTCAGTATTTCTTGAAAATGATTCAGTCATTTCTTGTTCAACTGATGTTTGGTTAACAGAACCAAAAATAATTTCATCAGATGGTGGTGTTTATTTTGAACCGAATATATATAATGGAAATTTTATTTCTGTTACACACGGTAATAGACACCAAGCTCAATTTATAGATTTGAACACTTACAAAATGGAGTGTTTTTTCTGTGGATTTCCATCTGATGTATTTTCCGAAATGCATGTTTCGATTCCAAGTTTTGATGGAAAAAAAATATTATTTGATAATGGGCAGGATTTTAGATTTTGTTATTATGATTTAGAAATCAATGATACGACGAGAATTGATATTCCATTGAATGTCTCTTATTATCCAATAGGACAAATTACTTGGAGTTTAGATAACAAAAATATCTATGGTGTTGAATATGATGAAAATCATCAATTGAATGGTATTAAATCATATAATATTGAAACAAATGAAATTAGTTCAGTATATGTCAAAGGTGATTATATTTGTGTTATTCCAGGCCAAGTTGAAAAGCTAGCAATATTAGAGAAAGTGGATATTAGTCAAAGCAAGCTTATTATATTCAATGTAGTAACGAAGACAATTGAAAGAGAATATCATAACATCCCGTTCAATGCGCCGTTTAGAATGTTACGAAATAGTGATAGAGTATATTTTGATGGAGAGTTGGCGGTTTATTCTTTAAATTTTAAAACAATTTATACTATGCAATTTGAAGAATTAAATCTTGAAAATCATATGTATGGAGAAGCAGACATAAATATGGATGGTGATAGATTTATTATTGGTACGTGGAATGAAAATCCGGCCTTATATGAAATTGTTTTACCATGATTTTTTTAAATTATTAAAAATTTATCAACACCTAACCCGCACCTCAACACCGTTATGTAAAAAGTTAAGGGTTGAGTTGAAGTATTAAATATATAGTGTTCTTATCCGCCGCGATGGTGTTTTTTTATTCAAAATAAAAAAGGCACGATTGCTCGTGCCTCAATACTAACTTCTAGCTTCTTGCATCTAGCTTATTTACATTATCAGAACTTGAACTGAAGTGAAAACAAGTTTGCATTTCCCAAGCCATAAGAGAATGGAAGGAATGCGTAATCAAATTTTAGATTGCCCCACATTAAACCAATACCTGCTGTAAAGCCGCGACTTTCATATCCGGTTTGGTAACCTGCTCGGGCGGCAATTAATTTGTTGTATAAAACCTCTCCGCCAAAGTTAAAGTGGTTGTCTTCGGTGTCTAAATATTTCTGGAATTCTGCTCCGCCTGTAAAATCAAATTTTGCTTCTTCTAAGCTGTATGTGTAAGCGGTACCGATTCTTAATTCTGCGGGGAGTTTTGTTTCTTCGTTTCTAAGAGCATTCATAGAGCCAATATTTCTTACAACAGCAGAAGCTGATAAACCTTTGTATGGCAGTAAGTAGTTTACTCCAAAATCAAAACCAAAACCAGTTGCTTCATCGTTTAACAAACCTTCATACAAATATTTTACTCCTGCACCAACTGAAATTTCATCAGTTACAAAAAAGCCTGTTGATAAACTTCCGTAAAAATAGTTTGCATCAAATTCTGTTATTGGTTCACCGGGAATTTCCCTGTACTCAATGCCGTCAATAGAAGTAACATTAAATCCAACTGCAAAAGGAATTCCCCATAACACAGTTTTGGCTCCTATTACTTCACTGCTTACATCCTGTATCCATTGATTGTGCATAAATAAAACTTCTGATTTATCTGTTAATGCAAGCTTGGCAGGATTATAAAACAGCCCAGTAAGATCATTTGATAATGCTGTTCCTGCATCACCCATTGCAATGTTGCGCGCACCAAATCCGTATTTAAGGAATGACAATCCTGTATTGCCTGCCGATTGCGGGTAAACCGAAATTACTGAGAGTAAAATTATTACAGTTACTATTGCTTTATTTTTAAATTGTTTCATTGTTCAATTGTATTTAATTAAAAGATAATGTTTAATCCAATAATATGCCTATCGCTTGAAGAATACTGCTCCATCATAAATGCGTAATCAACACCAACTATCCAATCACCCAGAGTTTTTGCGTATGAAAATCCTAGTGAAGGTTTTGCTCCTGCATCAGTATTACTCAAATTAAACTGATCAATACCTCCGCGTAAAAATAAGTTTTCGTAAATGTTATACTCAGCACCAAACCTGATAATATTTGTACCGGCGTTACTGTTTTCAAATTCAATTGCTGTAAGTAGTTTTATTTCGGGTTTATAATAGCTTACGCCAATTTTTTTAAGTAACGGGAATTTATCTTTTGTGGTTAAACCTTGCTGGCTATAAATCGGACTTGTATCCCATTCGTATTCACTGTTTAGATCTGAAAGCATTAAGGAAACATTCCAATTATCATTAACTTTATAGAGTGCACCGATATCCAACCCTAATCCGTTTGAAGTAATTTCTTCATACAATTTGTAGTAGTAAAACTTTATAGCAATACCGATAGATATTTTTTTTGAAAAACGATTCGATACACTTAGGAAAACCTGATTTTCGGAAGTAGAAAGTTCACCTGTTGATAATCCATTATTATCTCGTCCATCAATTCCGCTAACCCCTGAGTTAATTATTCCAAAACTGATTCCGGCAGTGCTGGTTGGTTTTTTATCTGCGGATGAATCTTTAGAAGAATAGAAATCAAACTTGCGAGTAAAACTTAAAAAGTTTAACGATCTATCGAGAGATAAAACTGAATAACCTAACTGCATAGAGTTATTTTCCTGGAATGGCGAAACTGCAGGATTATAATATGAGACTAAATTACCTGTTGTTACAGATGACATAGCGTTGCCCATACCGATTCCGCGTGCGCCAAAACCCATTCTGCTGAAAGCACCAACTTTACTGCTTATCTCAGTAAACTTTGGCTGGGCAATCATATAACCCGAGATAAAAAATATTGAGAGTGCAAGTAAGATAAATTTATTTCTCATTGCATCACCAAAATCTTTCCGTAAACACCGTCATTATCACCAACTTCAACACGATAAAAGTAAACTCCGTTTGGAACATAATTACCATTATCATCTCTTCCATCCCAAAACTCCGGTGTACCTTCAAGATCACGATTTCTGGAAACGTTCTGTATTACTGTTCTTACATAATTAAAACTGAAATCAAAAATGCGGATTGTAACATTTGCTTCAGTACCGCCGGTACTGTACTTAATTTTTAATTCTTCCTGTCTCGGATTGAAAGGATTTGGATAACAGTATGATTCATCATTTGCAGCAAGTGGTTGTGAAGCAAAGTATATTTTCCAGGTTCCCTCCCACATTCTGCCAGGTGTTTCCTGCAATCTAATTAATCCATCCGCAGTGCCCAGCCAAATTTTATTCTGATATGAATCAGCAGCATAAAATATATTTGTTCTTAAAGAAGCTTCAGATTCAGCATCTACAATTGAATTTGGGAGCAGCCAGGTCAATCCATTATCCGAGGACCGGAAAACTCCATTATCAGTTGGTATCATAGTATGAAAGTCTTTAAATCCAAAATTATGCGGGCGTTCATCTCTTAAATAAGTTCTCCAGGTTTGCCCGCCGTCTGAAGAAGAACTAACACCGTAAAATTCTTCCGGTTTTTCTGCCTTCCAGGTTGAACCCCAAACTGTATTTGAAAGCTGATTGTATCCAAGAGCAGTAATAAAGTTTCCACTTATCGGTTCAGATTGATTCTGAGCACTAAACTTTATCCAGCTAATTCCGCCATCGGTAGATTTATTAATTCCACCGGCTGTACCGACGTAAATAGTATTATCATCAGTCGAGATCACAGAAAAAACTCTATGATTTAAATTCCCTTCACCGCAAAAACTGCCTGCCACGGGTGAAAGACAAAAATCTAATATATCAGTTGGTGCAATTGAATTTAAATTATCAGGAGGAAGTAAAACACGTTTCCACGTTTGCCCGTTATCGGTACTTTTTCTTAGTCCGCCCGCAAAAGTTGCAATCCAGATTGTGTTAGGAGTAAATGCAATATCATAAGCAAGATTTTGAATAGCTACAGTAACTGGCAGTGCCTGTAGAGTGTTAATACCATATTGTTCAGTTGTACTGTCAGGATGATCGAGCGGCTGCGGAATAGATGTCCAGGTGGCTCCAAGATTAGTTGTGTATTTTAACCCGGTGCCTTCAGGTAGTGTTTGCCCGCCGGTTACTTCTGCAGATCTTGCAGTAGCACACCAAAAAACCCCATTGTTATAACCGATGGATGAAATATTATCAGTTCCAAAATCTGCCTGCCCGTAAAAATTTGTCCAATTTTCACCGCCATCAACAGAAAGGCTAACTCCGCGGCTTGTACCGAGCCAAATTGTATCACCGTTTGTTAT
>CALLZX010000200.1 GCA_937858935.1 uncultured Ignavibacteriales bacterium
ACTTTATTCAGTCAGCTAAAGCTGACTGCAATAGATATTTTTTATTTCAATTATTCATCAATTCTTATTTATTGCAGTTGACTTTAGTCAACTGAACAGAAAAATAAAATCATTCTTGGCTTTAGCCACATAAAATCCAAAATCTCAATTACAGATTTCACTAGCATTACCATCGAAATGATGAAACGGCTTAATTACAGTTTGCTTCTCCCGAAAAGTATGGATCGCAATGACTTTTTCATTGAATTATGAAACTGATAAGAATATTTTATTGTTATAATAATTAACTTATTATTAAAATTTACCAGATTATTAGTAAAATAGATTTAATAAGTAAAAACGAAGATATTGATTTGCTTAAAGCTGGCTTTATTGTTGCATAATTAGTTTTTGATGAAAGGTTATCAAATGAAAAAAATATTAATGTTATCAGTTTTGTTTTCACTTGCTGTTTTTGCACAAGTACCAATTCCGGAAACGGGATGCTATCACTCAGCGTTCACCGGAAATGATTCTCAATCAACATTTGAAACACTTGCAGGAAAAAATATTGCAATAGAAATGTTCTTTACAGGATGGCCGAGCAACAAGGTTCCGGATTTTCCGTTAACAAAATGCAATCAGATAGATGCAAACGGTGCAATTCCACACATAACCTGGATGCCGCAAGTCCCGGGTTCACCTTATCCGTTAAACTCAATAATTAATGGATCGTATGATAATTACATTACTGTGTATGCAAACCAGGTTAAAAATTGGGGCAAACCGCTTTTTATAAGATTGGGCCACGAGTTTAACGGTGATTGGTATACATACGGCGGTGCATTAAACGGAGGCGGTACTTTAAACGGATTTGGCGATCCCACCAAAGGCGAGGGCCCCGAAAGAGTTTTAGCAGGCGTTCAAAAAGGGCGCGATATTTTTGAAAGGGAGAAAGGTAATAATGTTGTTTGGGTTTGGTGCCCGAATAATGGAAGTTCTCCGTCCGAACCCTGGAATGTTCCGGAAGCATATTATCCGGGAGATAGTTATGTAGATTGGATTGGATTTGATGGATACAATTTCGGCACTTCACAAACTTGGTCTGGATGGCAAAGTTTCTTTAATATTTACAACGCACTTTACCAAAAGTTTAAAACCTATGGAAAACCAATTATGCTTGGTGAGTTTGCTTCTGTTGAGCAAGGCGGTTCTAAAAGCCAATGGATAGCTGATGCATATTCAACCTGGATAAAGTTTGGTTACACACAAATTAAAGCAGCAACGTGGTTTCATATAGCAAAAACGGAAGGCACTGTGTTCACTGATTGGAGAATTAATTCTTCACCAACTTCCCTGCTTGCATATCAAACAGCAATTGCTGATCCTTATTTTCTTGCAAGTGTTCCGCCAACAGATGTAGAAGATGAAAAAGTTGTTCCGGAATATTTTGCACTCGAACAGAATTACCCTAATCCATTTAATCCGTCAACTAAAATCAAGTTTGCATTACCAAGTTATGGAGATACTAAACTTATTGTCTATAACATTTTTGGTGAAAAAGTCAGAACTCTTGTTCAATCATATCTTGAAGCCGGCAATCACGAAATAGATTTTACTGGAGATGGATTATCAAGCGGTGTGTATTTATATGCCCTTCAGTTTGATGGAAAGCAGGAAATGAAAAAAATGATTTTACAGAAGTGAACAACGAAAGAGAACGAGGAAAAACGTAAGACGCAAGAGGAAAGTATTCATCGGGTTTCTATCTGCTAATAAAAATAGTTGAAAAACAGATTGCTTCGTTACTTTGTTCCTCGCAATGACATTCATAAGTTAATTTCGATAAAATTTAAAAAAGAATTTCTGTTGAGAACATAATCAACAATTACATCAACAGACTTTCTTTGTCCATCCCAGGCTAACAAATTCTTTGCTTCTTCATGACTTATCCATTTATACTCAGTGTGTTCTTTACTTATCCTAACTTCACAATCATATTTTACTTTTGCAGCAAAGACAGGTAGTAAACAAATGTAATCGTTATCAGGTGCGTAAAAAGAGTTTACAGTCGGTGCAACCCAGAATTTCTCGGGAATCAAACTTGTTTCTTCCTTTATTTCCCGCAAAGCTGCATTGTAGGCAGTTTCATTTTCTTTAATCTTGCCCGAAACCATTTGCCAAAGGTTTGGATAATATTGTTCCGGTGAACGTTTGAGGAGAAGAAATTCAAGTTGTCCATTCTGCTCACGGAAAATATGTGCTTCAATTAAGTTTGAGATTATGTTCATTGCCAAATATAATATTTCTTACTTATAATATTGAGTATTGTCACACTTCGACTACGCTCAGTATGACATTAAAAGAACGCTCTTGCTTCTGCACGCGCGGTGTGCACAACACGATTTGCACCTTGTACTCTTCCATCATAACTGATGGTAGTTTGCAAAAATGATAAAAGTTTGTAATCAAAATTTAAGCGCCAGTAATAATTTTTACCAATCTGATTTCCGTTTGTTAATTCATAAGGGATAGAATTTTCAGTTGTGTTGGTTACTAATTCATCACGTTCTATTTCTATTCTTAATCTGCCTGTTCCTAAAAATGAAAGATTAAATCTTAAAAGCTGCGAGTTCAAATCTATAATAGTCGGTGTTGTTGGATGAGTGTCCTCACTTCTCCCAGCCTTTATACGAAAGCCAACTTCAATATTTTTATCGGGTCTGTAAGAAAATTCAGATATTACATTATTAGAGTTTATTTGTCTTATTCTGTTTGAGTTTTCCGGAGCGTTTACATTGTCAATCTGGTTTATTAAATCAGTTTGATTTGAAATTTCTTTAACCATTTTAAATTTAATTCTTAAACTTCGTTCACGGTTGTAAAATTCTTCATATCCGGAATTATATTCATTAAGTGCTGTGCGCTGTGTAAACCTAAATCTAAAAGAAAGCTCCTGATCATTTTCAAAAAGAAATAAATCCTGCTGTATATAATTTGAACCGCGAATAGTCGTGTTTTGATTTTGAAAAGTAGAAAGTTTTAGCAAATAAATATTTGTGTAAATACTATCCCGGCTGTTTTCCTCAATTCTCCAATAAGTTTCTGATGAAATCGGACTTACGATCTTTCCTAATAAAGTTTTAACATCAACTAATTCAGAAAAATTAATTTTCCATCTTGTACTTGTTTTTAAATCTATAACAGGAAAAAGTTCATCAGTAGGCAAAGTAACCTGAACAAAATCGCCATCAAACAGAGTGGGTTCAAATTCGTTTTCTTCAGCTATCCCATTATTGTTAAGATCCCCAAGATAAATATAATTGCCTGTTCCCTGCTCAACACGCACAAATACTTTTTGCAGTTTTGCAGATTTCTGAGTTGATACTTCATAATAGAAATCACCGTTCATTAAGCGATCCCAGAAAATAAATTTTGTTCTGGATCTTATAAGAATAGTTTCATTATCCAGAAAACCTTTTGCTTTAAATTCTTCTTGATATCTTTTATCGCGAAAAGTTAAAACAAGATTTGTATTTACTTCACGAATTCCGTTGTAATTCATCTCCAAAGAATATGTTTTTGATTTTGATTCGTTTACCATTAATCCATTTGAGGGTAAATAATCATCTCTAAGAGAGAACTTTGTAAGCATTCGAAATCCTGAGAGTTCCATCAACTCAAGATATGGTGAGTACTCAAAATATTTTAAGCTGCCAGAAAGCAAAGAATCTTTTTGTGAGGGCTTATCCTGTTTGTCTTCTGCAAGAAACTCAAATCCTGGTTTCAATAGCCATAGAGTATAAAATGCATTACCCTTATGTCTTAACCAGTTACTTTTAAGGGTCAAGTTTGTTGATTTTACGTAATCAAGATTATACTCGAAATTATAAATTTTTAAATCAGAAAATCTCAGAATGTTGTTGTATCTGTCTGATGAAAACACATCACCTTTTCGTAAAAATCCCGCAGTGGAATTTATTGTTATTTCCTGAATGGGTTGAAGTTGAACTCCAATTTCCCGAAGTGTTTCATCCTGCAATTCAGTTTGAGAAGAAGTATTATAATTTCGGTTAAACTCAACTTCATCATATCTATCAAGCGACGTAAATTTACCTTGTATAAATCTATCACGATATGTTAATCCTGCTTTTCCAAAATCAATATCACCTAACATAATTTGAGTAGGGGCAACCTTCAAAGAAATGTTTCTTGCATAGCCGTAATTATCCCCATCATCCATCGCTGATAGGCGGTTTTTATCCCACAGACTTCCGGCATATTCTAAACTAAGTGTAACATTTTCAAATGGATTAACATCAACAACAATATTACCCATTTGCTTAAGTTGTGGAAGCGGGAGAAATAGTACCGGCAAATAACTGCCGTTACCAATTCCAACAAAACTGTAATAGCCAAGACTTTGTCTTGTGTAATCTCCTTTACCTTCACCAACATAACTAAAGCTTACATTGTAAAGCGAAAGTGAATCACCCGGATTATAAACGTAATAAGAAAAATCAACGCTGTTAAAAGTTGTATCAACTTTAGTGTAAATACCTTTAATTATTCCGAGTGAATCAGGTTCAGCAAGTTTTACTCCTGTTTTTACGGCTTTATTTCTACTATCACCGGCCAACGATAAAATATTTTTGTCATCCTCGCTTAAAGAGATGTCAATCGGCGAATCCTGATCATCACCTTCTCGCATATACTGGGCTTTTACTTGGAGTTTATTATTAAAAAATTTTGTTGATGTTCCAGTACCAAAAAAACTTCGGGCAAATTGTCTGTCACTATATTCAAAATCAACATTTATTCTGCTGGCAGAAGTAATTAAACGATTCGGTGTAAAAGTAATAGTAGCGTTTGAATACTCAATTGTATAATCATTATTCTCACCTCGTTTAATTTCAATTCCGTCTAAAAATACTTTTTCAGTTCCTGCAATAATTATAATATCACGTTCATTATTCAATCCGCTTAAACGATAAGGACCTTGAACTCCATCTGAACCATTAAAACTGTTCGTATTAAATTTTCCTCGTGAATTAGCAACGGATACATATCCATTAACATTTTCAAAGGAAAATTCGCCCATCAATCCCTGAAGCTTTCGATCGATAACACCAAACTCTCCATATCGTTGTTTCACCTGATAATCACCAAAAGTACCAACTACATTAGGATGTTTTACCTGAATAAAAACCTTATCAAGTTCTTCAAGACTTTCAGTATTTCCTTCAGGCTGGATTGGTGTATTTTCATCAGTTAACGCAGCAACTATTTCAATGTCTTCGGAAATCCTTCCAGATAATTGCAGACGCAATCCGCTGTTAAGTGAAAAATCCTTTGTAGTTCCAACAGTAAATCCGCGAACAATCGTTCCGCTCTTCTGCATATCAGAACCAAATATTGCTTCTGGTGAAAATCCGCCGGCTGAAGTAAGAACACTTACTGTGTCACCAAATTTTTCATCGTACTTTACAACTAAACTTCTTCTTTTATACTCTTTTTTAAGAGATAATTTTAAAGATCGATATGTAACAATAAGCGTGTCGAAGATCGAATATGGAAGCGAATCGGATAATGTAAAGAATGATTGTGCATATGTGAATGAATAATCGTAAGAATTCAGTTTTTTAGATTTAAGATAAATCATTTCTGAACCAGGAATAACATTAACAGCCGAGATTGGATAATGATTCTGAAAGTTAATGGCAATTGTATCTGATACAAGAACCGAATTATAATCATTCTGTGCAGTGGCTTTGCTAAGCCATAGACAAGAAATTAATGATATGATATAAAGATATTTTATCGATTTCAAAAAGAAGTAGAATTATTTTTTGAAAACTAAATTAAGGTAAATGTTTAATCAAGGCTAAATTGATTATTTGAAATATTCTTACAAAAGCTTTTCGCTCGTGGAAAACCACCTGACAACATACAAAACTAAAGTTATTACGCAATTATTAACTATAATTCTATCTGTGAAGTACAACAATACTTTAGATTAATATTTAATTTCTTCGTAATTTTGGATTGAATAATTTTCTATTTAGTTTAATTACAGCTCAGAAGTTAAATTTACAGAATTGATAAAGGGAATATGCAAAGTTCAAAAATAGATTTTCTAGGAAAATACAATGAGTTGATTCAGACAGCAATCCGCTCATCAGCAGATTTTCCAAGCAAATTATGCGATTTTCTAGTTAAAGAATTCGAGTTAGAAGCGGCGGCATTGTTTAAAGTAACAAACAATAAAAATCTCGAAGTAATTGGCAAATCAGCAACATCTAAAAAATCATTATCCTCCGAAATTCAAATCACTTGTCCTAGTTGTAAAAACATCGTAGAAAATAACCAGGTTTGTCAATTTATTGTTCAATCAAATTGTTCATTTAATATCACGGATCATATCATCAATGAAGGGTGCGTATTAATAAATCTGGCTGATGAACAATCTGCTCTGCTTAAAGTTGCTAAGAAAACTCCATTTACAAAGAGTGAAACTGATAATGTTGAATTAATAAGTGAATGCTCGAAAAATCTTTTAAAATTATGGATTGGAAGCAAAGGAATTTTAAACAATTCCTTAAGCAGTATTATTGCGAATATCGCCCAGGAATTAAGAACACCTACAAATAGCATTATGGGTTTTGCATCCTTATTAAATGAGGAAAATTTATCCCCTTCTCAAACAGAATATGTTGGTACATTAAAGGATAATGCTTTTGATTTGCTTTCTGTAATTAATGATTTAATTGATCTTAGCAAACTTGAAAGCGGAATAACAAAATTAAACTTAACATCAGTTAATTTTAAAGATTATTTAAATGAAGTAGTCTCATTATTTAGTTCCAAAATTGAAAAATCCAGAATTGAATTTGTTTTAGATATTGACTCAGGAATACCTGATAATATAAAAATCGATACTCAAAAACTTAGATATATACTTCTTAATATTTTAACAAATTCTGTTAGGTTAACTGAAAGAGGAAAAATTTCACTTTCGATTTCAGCTCCAAGCAGCAAAAAACTCGTATTCAGAATTTCTGATACAAGCCCGGGGTTGAATGCTAAAAAAAGTACTGAGTTCTTTCAACCGTTTGCATTAATCGAACTACAAAATTCTAAGTTTGGTAATTTAACGGGACTTGGTCTCTCGCTTACAAAAAAATATATAGAATTTTTACATGGTGACATAAGCATTTCTACTGGCATTGGGAAAGGAATAACTTATACTTTTTCTGTTGTTGGAGAAATTCTCACATCAGTTGAAGGGCAATTAGCAGAACTGCCAAAACCCGTTGGAACAAAGAATAAAGTTCTAGTTGTTGAAGATGATTACGCAACATCAAAATTATTAAGTAACTATTTATCAAAATGGGGATATGAGCCTACGATTGTTAATAGTGCTCAGCAGGCAATGAAGATTGTTGAAACTCAGCAATTTCTTTCCGTTATCATGGATATAATACTTCCCGATGCAAATGGGTTTGAACTTCTGAAACAGTTTAGAGAAAGTCCCCTTACAAAGCATATGCCTGTTATCGTGTGTTCTGTAGAAGCTGAACAGCAAAAAGCTTTTATGATGGGCGCTGTTGAATATTTTGTAAAACCTATTAACTACAAATATCTGGTTGAAGTTTTAACAAGTTATAAACTTAAAAAAGATTCCAATATTCTTATCGTTGATGATGACATCCCCACTTTAAATCTTATTAAAGAAGCCGTTGTGCAGGCAGGATTTAATGCTATTGCGGAACATCAATCATCAAAAGTAATTGGAATGATTGAAAACATGAATCTTGATTTAGCAATAATTGATCTTGATATGCCAGTGGTTAATGGTTTTGATTTGATAAAGATGATCAAATCAAATAAAAGCTTCTCAAAGCTACCTATCATTATTTATACCGGTAAAGAATCTTATCAAGATGATCTGAAAAAAATTGATGGTTTGTTCTCAGACTTACTACACAAAAGCAGCACAAACATTGAAGATCTTGCAGAGACTGTAAATGCAATGATTAATAGATATGATGAGCCTGCTAAACCTGAAGAAGTTAAAGAAGTTAAAGATACAGTTAAGATTTTATTGGTTGAAGATTATAAACATTCACAGATTATTGTTACAAGACTTCTCAAGAAAAATAATTTTGAATCAATTGTAGTTGTTGAAAACGGATTGCAAGCTTACGAACAGGTACAAGAGCAGCATTATGATCTTATCCTGATGGATATGCAAATGCCCGTAATGAATGGATTTGAGGCTACACAAAAAATCCGTGAACTTGATGATTATAAAGAAACTCCTATTATTGCGCTTACAGCTTTCGCTATGAAAGGTGATCGGGAAAAATGTTTGGAAGCCGGTGCAACCGATTATATTCCAAAACCGATCGACAGTCAGGAGTTTATCGAAAAAGTTAAATATTACACTGAGAATAAAATTATTAAGAAGTAGTGGCTGCTTTTCTCTCCACTTCCCTGTTCTGGAATACAAATACGATTTTGTATTTTTACTTATTCAAATTTAGGATTTCCATAAAATGATTAATGAAACACCCAGAGTCCGTTTTGCACCTAGTCCCACTGGTTATCTTCATGTTGGAGGTTTGCGTACTGCTTTATACAATTATCTTTTTGCTAAAAGAAATAACGGAACATTTGTTTTAAGAATTGAAGACACAGATCGAAATCGTTTTGTGGAAGGTGCTGTTGAAAATTTAATAAAAGCATTAAAATGGGCGGGTTTAGATTTTGATGAAGGACCCGAAACTGGCGGAGATTTTGGTCCTTATATGCAATCTCAAAGATTAGATATTTATAAAAAGTATGCCGATGAACTGATTGAAAAGGGAAAAGCATATTATTGTTTTTGTACTCCTGAACGATTAAAAGCATTAAAAGAAGAACAAGAAAAACAAAAATTACCTCAAGCAAAGTATGATAAATTTTGTCTTCATCTTACAAAAAAGGAAGTTGAAAATAAATTAGCGTCAGGAACCCCAAAAGTTGTAAGATTAAATGTCGAGGAAAACCATACAATAAAGTTTGATGATATTATACGTGAACACGTTGAGTTTGAAAGTAACAATGTTGATGATCAGGTTTTAATTAAGAGCGATGGCTATCCAACTTATCATCTTGCAAATGTGGTTGATGATCATCTTATGAAAATTACTCACGTTATTCGTGGAGAAGAATGGCTTTCATCAACACCTAAACATGTATTACTTTATGATGCTTTTGACTGGGAGCGACCAATATTTGCTCATCTTCCTCTTCTTCTAAATCCTGATCGTTCAAAACTTTCTAAAAGACAAGGTGATGTTGCAGTTGAGGATTACCGCGATAAAGGATTTTTGAAAGATGCACTTGTAAATTTTGTTGCTCTCCTTGGATGGAATGCCGGGGATGATAGAGAATTTTACTACATAGACGAACTAATTAAAAGTTTTTCATTGGAAAGAGTTAATAAAGCTGGAGCCGTTTTTGATCTTCAAAAATTAAACTGGCTAAACGCGGAACACTTAAGAAAGAAATCAAACGAAGATTTAGTATCACTTCTTAAAGAAGAGATTAAAAAATCAAAATTCAAAGATCAAGACTTTTCTGATAATTTTTTAAGTTTAATAATAGATGCTATGAAAGAACGAGTTTCATTTGTAAAAGAGTTTATTGATACTTGCACATACTTTTATGAGGTGCCTTTTGAGTATGAACAAAAATCTGTTGAAAAAAACTGGAAACCTGAAACGCCAGAACATTTAAATAAACTTAAAGAAGAATTTGTCTCATTAAATAATCCTACAAAAGAGGATTTTGAAACCGCACTTTCAAAAGTTTCAGAAGAACTTAATGTTGGAAAAGGAAAACTCATCCATCCTTTGAGATTATCAGTTTCCGGGCAAAGTACAGGACCAGGGATGTTTGATTTGCTCTTTATACTTGGTAAAGATGAAGTTGTGAAAAGGATTGAAGCTGCAATTAAACGTATCAATTAATTTAAGTAAGCTGTCACGCTTCAGTAATAAAGTGTGACAGCTTAATATAAATATCTACTAATTATTTTTTTCCACCGGTTTTAGCCCACGTATCTTTTAAAGTCACGGTGCGATTAAATACAAGTTTTTCTTGTGTTGAATGTTTTATGTCCACACAAAAATATCCTTGTCTTTCAAACTGAAAACGATCACCGGGTTTTGATGATTTTACAAAAGGTTCAAGTTTAGCATTTGAAATTATCTCAAGAGACTTTGGATTTATTAAATCTTTATAGTCTTTATCTTTTTCACTTGCAGGATCTTCGACAGTTAATAGTCTATCGTATAATCTTACTTCACAATCAATTGCATTTTTTGCAGAAACCCAATGAATAGTTCCTTTAACTTTTTTTGTACTAGTTCCAGTTCCGCTTTTTGTATCAGGATCGTAACTGCAATTAAGTTGAATCACATCACCGCTTTCATTTTTAATTACTTCATCGCATTTAATAATGTATGCATAACGCAATCTTACTTCTCCGCCTGGAATTAAGCGATGGAAACCTTTTGGCGGATTTTCCATGAAATCACTTTTCTCAATATAAAGTTCTTTGGAAAATGGAACTTTTCGATGTCCCATTTCGGCATCTTCAGGATTGTTAACAGCTTCAAGTTCTTCTTCACCATTATAATTTGTGATTACAACTTTCAAAGGATCAAGCACTGCCATAACTCTTTGTGCTTTTTTGTTTAAGTCTTCTCTAATAGCAAATTCAAGTAAGGCAAGATCAGTCATTGCATCACGTCTGGCAACTCCAACTATCTCAGCAAAATTCTGAATTGATTCTGGTGTATAACCTCTTCTACGATAAGCAGAAATAGTTGGCATACGTGGATCATCCCAGTCATCAACAAATTTCTGTTCAACAAGTTCAAGCAGTTTACGTTTGCTCATTACTGTATAAGTAAGATTCAATCTTGCAAATTCAATCTGCTGCGGATGATAAACTTCCAATTCATTTAAAAACCAATCATACAAAGGTCTATGCACTTCAAACTCGAGTGTACAAATTGAATGAGTTATACCTTCAATAGAATCTTCAAGTCCGTGGGCCCAATCATATGTAGGATATATACACCATTTATTTCCTGTTCGGTGATGTTCAGAATGAATTATTCTATACATAACAGGATCACGCAGCAGCATATTTGGAGAAGACATATCAATCTTTGCACGTAGAACTTTTTCACCATTCTTAAATTCACCATTTTTCATTCGATTAAACAAATCAAGATTTTCATCAACTGATCTTGTACGGTTTGGACTTTCCGTTCCAGCTTCAGTTACAGTACCGCGTAATCCACGCATAGTTTCCGGATCAGAATCATCTACATATGCTTTCCCTTTTTTGATAAGGACTACCGCCCAATCATACATCTGATCAAAATAATCCGACGCATAAAATATTCTATCTTCAAAATCAGCACCAAGCCATTTTACATCTTCAATTATAGAATCAACATATTCCTGATCTTCTTTGGTCGGATTTGTATCATCGAAACGAAGATTGAATTTCCCTTTATAATCACGAGCAATTCCGTAATTAAGACAAATAGATTTGGCGTGACCAATATGAAGATATCCGTTTGGTTCAGGAGGAAATCTTGTGTGAACATTTCCATTCCATTTGTTGGTCTTTAAATCCTCATCAATTATTTCATAGATAAAATTTTTAGATTTTTCTTTTAACGAATCAATTGAGTTTGATGTATTGTTTTCCATAATTCCAATATTTGTTTTTCACTGTAAAAATAAGGAAAGATGGATTAAAGCGTAAGGGTATAACTGCAATTAAATGACGTAGTACAGTGGAATTCTAGAAAAAGAGAAAAGAGTTAAAGGACGAGCAGATTGATAAAATTAAACTCGTCCTGAAACTTTATAAATATTTAACATCTGAAGAAAATATTCGATCTTGTTACGATCTAAGAGATTTGGAATTCTTTTAAAGTTAGAATAAACTTTAGTTATTCCAGTTAATCTTCCAAACTCGTTAACCATTTTCTGGATGATCTTGCCATCATCTTCGATGTCGTAATGGCCATCCTGACCAATATAGGTTTTACTCATGTCCAGTCCCGAATTTATTAATCAAATATTATGTTGTCTGGTTTGTCAATTACTTCGATATAAGAAACCTCGGGAATATGATTTTCTTCAAGAAGATCTTCAATTTCTTCTTCGCTATAATCATCAACATTCTCCCAGTTACTAACCAACAAAAAAACACCGTTATCTTTCTGATGCTTTTTGTTTTTTGCTCTGTAAGTTTTTTTCATTTCAACTCCTTTTAGTTTAGTTGATAGTAAACAAGCATTGTGCCATATTTTGCCCCCAATTTATTATCGAAGGAATTCTCAAATTATTTATATCATAAAGAGAGAAATCTTTTAATGATGCATAAAGAAGTTGGTAACTAAGGTTAAGTTTTTTATCTTTTGCCCACAAATTTTGATTGTTTGCCGAAATGGCGGAATTGGTAGACGCGCTGGACTCAAAATCCAGTGGGGCTTACAC
>CALLZX010000201.1 GCA_937858935.1 uncultured Ignavibacteriales bacterium
TCTGCAAAAGATCTTTCCGGTAAAACAAAAAATAAAAAATTCTTGATGGAACATTTTCATCTTCCTTTTGATGAAAACAGACCCTTGATTGGGGTTGTATCAAGACTCGTTATGCAAAAAGGATTTGATATTTTTTCTGAAGCAATTTATGATTTGATGAAGCTTGATGCACAGTATATTATTCTTGGCAGCGGCGAAGAAAGATATGAAAAATTTTTCCGAAAATTGCCGTATCTTTTCCCGGGTAAAGTTGGAACTTACATTGGCTACAACGATGAACTTTCTCATTTGATTGAGGCAGGTGCCGATATTTTCATAATGGCTTCTCGATATGAACCTTGCGGACTTAACCAGATCTACAGCTTAAAATATGGAACTGTTCCCGTAGTTAGAAAAACCGGCGGACTTGCAGATACAGTAAAAGATTGGGACGAAGAAAATTATTTTGGATTTGATCACGGAACAGGATTTTCTTTTTATGATTACACAAGCTTTGCGCTTTCATCTTCTGTTGAGCGGGCAGTTAATGTATTTAAACAAAAAGATATATGGAAAAAGATTCAGCATAACGGAATGAAATTAGATTTTAGCTGGAAAAAATCTGCTGAAAAATATATGGAGCTTTATAAGTTGGCTATCGAGAAAAGGTCGTAGTAATCTGTCTTATTGTGTTTAAAAATTATTAAAGATTAAATATGGAAAAAAAACAATGGTACGAAACACTTTTTGAGAATTACGCTAAAACGTATGATAAAGAATCATTTACACAAGGCACTGTTGGTGAGTGTGATTTTATTGAACAAGAACTAAACCACAACAAATCATTAAAAATCCTTGATGTTGGCTGCGGTACCGGCAGACATTCAATCGAACTTACAAAACGCGGATATTCTGTAACAGGAATTGATTTTTCGGAAGCACAACTTGCAAGCGCACGCGAGAAAGCAGCAAAAGAAAATCTTAAAATAGATTTTCAAAAACACGATGCACGTAATCTTCCTTTTAATAAAGAGTTTGATTTTGCAATTATGCTTTGTGAAGGCGGATTTCCTTTAATGGAAACAGATGAAATGAATTTTGAAATATTAAAGAGCGTTACAAGATCACTTAAAGAAAAATCCAAATTTATTTTTACAACTTTAAACGGGCTGTTTCCGCTTTTTAATTCTATTGAAAAATTTTGTGCTGCCGTTACAAAAGATGATAATGCAACTTATCGCAAGAACACTTTTGATCTGCTGACATTTCGTGACCACAACACTACAGAATTTGTTGATGATGATGGAAACAAAAAAACTTTAGAGAGTAATGAACGATATTATGTTCCTTCGGAGATTACGTGGCTGCTTAAATCTTTGGGTTTTAAAAAAATAGAAATCTTTGGTGCAAAACTCGGAGCCTTTTCAAGAAACGATAAACTAACAACCGAAGATTTTGAAATGATGGTGATTGCTGAAAAGTAAACTAATCATTATTATCTTTACCGAGAACCGCTTATAAAAAAATAGAGGAAATATGAGATATCTATTAATAGTCATTTCATTTATTGTCTTTGTTCAATCATTACATGCACAAACAATAAATCCTGATTACGATTCTACTCTTGCTAAAAAGCTAGGGGCAGATGATTATGGAATGAAAAGCTACGTATTTGCGATCCTTAAAACAGGCAGCAATACAACAACAGATAAAGCGTTTATCGATAGTTGTTTTAGCGGGCATATGGCAAACATAGTTCGTCTTGTAAATGAAGGTAAATTAATTGTTGCTGGTCCGTTGGGTAAAAATGATAATACTTATCGTGGAATTTTTATTTTTAATGTTAGTACTATAGAAGAAGCTCTAAAGCTTGTTGAAACAGATCCAGCAGTTAATTCAAAACTTTTAGAAGCTGATTTATATAATTGGTATGGTTCGGCTGCCCTGCCTGAATATCTTGAGGATGCTTTAAAAATTGGTAAGTATAAAATCGAATAAGTGATAGTAAATAATCCGGACATAAAAAAACTAATTTCATCTTATCAAATTTTTTCTAAAATAAAGGATAAGTACGGCACTCCACCCAATTGGCAAAGACCCGAAGGATTTGTTTCTTTATCAAGAATAATCTTAGAGCAGCAAGTTAGTCTTGCTTCTGCGGAAGCTCATTTTAACAAGTTAAATGGCTACATAAATGAATTTACTCCAAATGAAATTATAAAACTTTCTGACAAAGAAATGAGAACTTGCCAGATAAGCAGGCAGAAAGCCAAATATCTTCGCGAGCTTTCTTTAGCTGTTCTTAATAAAGATTTAATTTTTAATGAACTACAAAAATTGAATGCGGAAGAAGTTAGAAAAAAACTTACAGACGTTAAGGGAATAGGACCTTGGACAACAGACATTTATTTAATGTTTTGTTTGCAGGACAAAGATATTTTTCCTCTCGGTGATATTGCGCTTATCAATACAATAAAAGAATTAACAAAAGTAAAAACAAAATCCGGCATTGTTCGTCTTACGAAGAAGTGGAAACCTTATCGATCTTTAGCGGCTTATTTTCTTTGGTATTACTATCTTAAGAAAAGAAATAGAATTTAATTTTTATTATAGGAATGTAAATGGAAAAACAAATAACAAAATCAAACGGAACAGAGTGGAAGCCGTTGGTTGAAAAAGGAATAAAAACTGATGGAGTTTATGTAAAGGTTCTTCGGTCTGATGAAAGCACAAAAAGATCGCCAACTATTTTACTAAAGTTTGAGCCCGGCGCTTCATATCCAAACCATAATCATCCCGCAGGGGAAGAAGCTTTTGTTCTTGAAGGCGAAATTCGTTTTGGTCCGGATCAATTAAAGGCAGGCGATTATCTTTACACTCCACCAGGAAAGACGCATTCTGTTTTTTCTCGTACTGGTTGTACTTTGCTGTTGGTAATTCCGGAAGAAGTAGAAATTCTTTAAGAAAGGACTTTGGGTCTATGATAGAAATTCCAAACCTCATATTTTTACGGATTCTATTTTAAACTTTTTATTGAAGGTGAGTTATGTTCGTTTATAGTTCAATTCATCTTTTTAGGCGATTTTCTTTTGTCTTCTTACTTTTCATTCTTTTTTTCTTTTTATTAACACTTAATGGTTGTAAGGACGACACCCCTGTTCAAACTGGGGAATTGTTCGATATTAGTATCGTTTCTCCGCAGGATAGTGCTACTATTTTTCAATCTCTTATAGTTGGCTTGTCAACCAACAGTAATGAAAAAATTACAAAAGTGATATTTTATATAGATAATGTTAGCGTCGTTAGTGATTCATTAGGAGCTAACCTTTTTGTGTTAGATGCAGCAAAATATGCTGATGATGGTTTTCACAAAGTTCGTGCTGTTGCTTTTAATTCTTCCGCAGCTTCGGGATATTCAAAACCAATCATTATTAAAATTATGAAAAATGTAAGGTTTAACATTTCATTAGTCTCTCCATTGGATAATTTTATAGATAGAGCAAACAATATGATTGAGCTGCGGTGGTTGCAATCATCCGCTTTTTCTAACGTAATGGTTCAAATTTCTAAAAACTATTATTTTGGAGATATTATTTATTCTTCTTCTGCACAAGGAAACTATATCACCCCGCCATTAGAACCTGGCGTTTATTCTTGGAGACTTAGTGTAGATTTTAATGATACCTCGCTTACTCGGTTTAGCGAAGTAAGAAGGTTTGAGATCGCCGGGCCTTTGCCACCAATCCTTATTAGCCCACAAAACGATGAAATGTTGGTTGGTAATAACCCTTTGTCTTTTTCTTGGCAAAAATCTTCTTATGCGGCACAATATGAATTAGTAGTGATTGATGATGGAAGCAAAGACACGGTGATACACTCCTTTATTACTAATGATTCACTCTTTACAACGACGATACCAATTAGTGCCTACAATTGGAAAATGCGTGCCAAAAACAACGCTGGGGTTTCAGGGGAATGGAGTTCTGAATTAAGTTTTGGTAATGGTGTTTTTTATAAGATTGTTGATGCGGGGGCAATGTTAATGCCCATTCAAATAAAAAAGCACACAGATAGTAATTTTTTGATTTTAGGAAATGCTATGCCGTTTGAGCCGTATTCATATATCACCAAAATAGATGCAAATGGTTTAACGCTTTGGTCCAAACGTTATGATGGTGCTGCAATTAACTCTTTTGAAGTATTAAACGATGGCTCGCTAATATTGGCTGGTGAAGAAGCTAAATTTGTCCCTACATATCTAAGAAACTCTTTGCTTATAAAGCTAGATTTTTCTGGAAATATTTTGTGGAAAAATATTTTAAGTAATAACAATCGTGAAACGTTACGTGATGTAGCCCCTGTTGCTGATGGTTATGTTGCTGTCGGTTATCAAATGGATTCATTAAGTACTAAAAGTTTTCCAATGCTCTTAAAAGCATCTCAGATCGGCGAACTTATCTACCACAAATTGTTTCCTCTCGGAGATCCCTCTATGAGTAAAGTGTTTGTTGAGAACAATGAAATTATAGCTCTGGGACATAGCTTCGATTATTCTAATAAAATAGCATTTGCAAAATATGATTTCCAAGGAAATGAATTAGTAAAAAAGAATTTTTCTGGTGACCAAATTCTGCGAAGTGCGAAAAAATTCTCAGATGGAAATTTATTATTAGGTGGATCAGTAACATCAAATTCTGGGATGTTTATCAAAAAGATTAATACAAGTGGAGATATCTTAATAGAGTCAGAATTTAATATTGCAGATCCTTGTGCTGTCTATGACGTTGCTGGATCTTCTGATGATCATTTTTTTGTTACCGGTCACAACCAGGTAAATGGAACACAAAACAGGATATACTTTGCAAAGCTTGATGCAAATGGAAACGTCGTTACTGAAAAACAATATCCAGGCGAGGCGGGTTACTCAATGGTATCTACTGCTGACGGGGGATTTTTAATTCTTGGATATATTAATAATGGAGTAATGTGTATTATAAAAACAAATAGCAACGGAACAACTTTTTATGGACAATAATATATTAAAAAAATATTTTTTTTTGATCCTTTTCTTTATAGTGTTTTCTGCTTGCTCAGTTAATCAAGATCGCAAATTTATCAAACAACAGGTGTTCAAAACGGAAAAATCCTTTGAAAAAATGTGTGAAGAAAAGGGTATTGCAGAAGCATTTTATTTTTTTGCTGCTGACAGCGCCGTTATCAAAAGACAAAATGATACTTTGGTCATCGGAAAAGAAAATATTAAAAAATATTACTCTAATGATTTTTATAAAAACGCTTCTGTAAAATGGGCTCCTGATTTTATAGACGTTTCTGATGATGGAAGCATGGCGTACACTTATGGCAAATATATCTGGACTGCAATCGACGAAAATGGATCTGTTACTGAATTTAACGGCGTATTTCACACTGTGTGGAAAAGACAAAAAGATAAAAGCTGGAAGTATGTGTGGGATTAGAGAGATTTTATGAAATTGTTTAACTCAAAATTATTTCTCCTGTTTTTAGGATTGCTGAGCAATTTTCTTTCGATTGCTCAAAACAATGAATATAAGATAATTTCTGATGTTCCTTATTATTCACAAATCACGATAGAACAGGATGGTTATATTAAAGAAAGATGTTTGCTTAATATTTACTATCCCAAAAACATAAATAACTTTCCAACAATAGTCTGGTTTCATGGCGGAGGTTTAACGGGTGGAGAGACGGAAATTCCTTTTGCGCTTAAAGAAAAAGGTTTTGCAGTGATTGGTGTAAACTACCGCTTATCTCCAAAAGTAAAAGCCCCTGCATATATAGAAGATGCGGCGGCGGCAGTTGCGTGGGTTTTTAAGAATATTAAAAATTATGGCGGTGATACTTCTTTAATTTTTGTAGCTGGATATTCTGCCGGGGGATATATTACCCAAATGATTGGTTTAGATAAGGCGTGGTTAAATAATTTTAATATTAATGCAAATAATATTGCGGGATTAATTTCATTAAGCGGACAGGCAATTACACATTTTACCATTCGTCAAGAGCGAGGCATTTCCGGCACACAGCCAATAATAGATGAATTTGCGCCTTTGTATCATGTTCGCAAGGATGCCCCCCCATTAGTTTTAATTACTGGTGATCGTGAACTTGAACTACTCGGACGTTACGAAGAAAATGCATACTTGATGCGAATGATGAAAATTTCCGGACATACAAAGACAAAGTTATATAAACTTGATGGATACGATCATGGAATGACTGAACCGGCATTCCCCCTAATGATAAAAGAAATATTGAAGATTACTGAAGAGATTCGGGGTAAACAATAATAATGCAAATACTTTTGGGTGTGATAACAAAATTCTAATAGTAATATCCAATTGAAAAATAGAAAAGCACATCACCCCAGCCAATAACACCCGGTTGATCTTTTTTTAACAAGAAACTTCTTCCAACCGCAAACTCTGCGGGCCCAATCGGTGTATCAAAAGAAACAGAACCACCAAGTCCGTGTCTAAGATCCTTAAATCTAATCTGTTCCTGTTGCTCCCATGTTGATCCAAGATCATATCTAACCTTTAAATAGGTATCAAAGAAAATTATAAATGGTAACTTGTATCTATACATTAAAGAGGCAAGGAATATTTGTCTTCCTCTAAACTCATTATCACGCATACCATAAAAAGACTCCTGTCCCCCTAAAGAATATTGTTCGCTCAAAGGCAGCGTTTTGTCAGCAAAGCCAAAACTTATTTTTGGCGAGATAACTGAGCTGTTCGATAAAGGAAAATAATTTTTATATTCAAAACTAAGATTGCTGTAGCCGATCTCACCACCTAAAATTGAAACCGCTGTTTCGTAAAAACCGGTAAAGAAGACTCCGCTTTCAGGAAAAGGATATTTGTCCTGTGTGTCTATAGTAGAAGAAATCCTCAGACTTACTATTTTTGTTTTGTAAGGTGTTGTGGGATCATTTTCTTTATTTTTTACTTCATCAAATTGATATCTGCCTTCAAAAATTAGATTGCCAAAACGTCCAACCTGTGTTCCTGCACCTAAAGATAGTCCGTAAAATATTTGTCGGTATTTTCCCGTTTCTTCACGAGAAAAATTATTATCCTCTTTTGCAGGTACGTTTGAATAAACCCGAACATCATTAAATTTATAAAAAGCGTTTATCTTATAGGTAAAGTATGTATCAAAAATTCTATTAGCTTTTTGCTCAAGTATATATGCGCGATTTTCGAGTCCGCCAAATAATATCAGCCCAAGTTCTGTTCCGGTTCCAAATAGATTTTCATCTCTTAAGTCTAAACCAAACTGGGCACGGTATTCGTTATCACTTCTAAAACTAATTCTCAGTAATCTTGATGGTTTTTCATCAACACTAATAATTAGTATGTTCTGACCATTATCTTCTTTAACAACTACATCTATATTATCAAATAATTTAGTGCTTCTAAGATTTTTTAATCCGTTTTGAACTTCCTTTACGCGAAAAAAGTCTCCTTCCTTAAAATTAAACTCTCTTGTTATAACGCTTTTGTTTGTATAAGTATTTCCAGAAACATCTATGCGGGAAATCATTCCTTCATCAACATAAATTTTAAGTCGTTTTTCTTCGGGATTATACTCAATGCTCTGAATTTCTGCCAGTGAATATCCTTCTTCACGATATAATTCAACTAGCTCAATTACTTCGAAAAGAACTTGTTTTCCGGAAAAGTGTTCTCCTTTCAATGAAGCAAAAATTTCGCTGATTTCATTAGAGTGAATTAATGATATTCCTATCAAATCAATATTATTAATTATTGGATTTTCTTCTTTTATAAGATTAAGAATGCTTCCCTCTTCAGTAACCAAAATTTGCGCAGAAAGTTTTTTATAATCACCCGTTTCAAAAAGCTTATATAAATCGTAGTTTAATTTTTTATTGGAGATAGAATCTAGTGTTTCATAACCGTAAAAAAATGCTTTTTCTTTTAGCGTTAGACTATCGCTTAATTGTATTTTGTAAAAATATTTCTCTTCTTCGGGTAATGAATTATAGACCGCTGAATCTATTTTAGATTTTAAACTATTTAGCAACGGCTTTGTAGTATTATATCCAAGAAAAATAAGGCTATCAACCAAGCTAAAATCGGTTGAGAGTATTGTATTTAGTTCCGGTGTAATTACAAAATCTGCCTTGCTAAGCTGATCTGCATTATTCTGTTTCATCGGAATGCTGACAATTTGATCTGCGACAATCCACGGTGTTGATAGATCTTTTTCTGGCCAAAGCCCGCTGGTTGTATTAACCGCAATAACAAAATCACCGCCATTGTTTTTGGCGATATCAACCGGAATGTTTGCAACTAGTCCGCCATCTACTAAAAGCAAGGAATCTGCTTTTATCGGGGCAAGAAAAAAAGTAACACTCGAGCTTGCCCGCAAAGCATTGCTTAAAGAACCATTCTCCAATATTACCAAGCGACCTGTTATAAGGTCCGCACAAACTGCCCGAAATTTTATAGCAAGAAGATCAAACGAAGATTCCGAATGCAGAGGGGCGTTAAATGCCAGAATATTTAAATGATTAGAAAGTTTTTGACCATCATTAAATGAAGTGGGAAGTATAGGTTTTAGTCCATCAAGTCGTAGTGAAAAAATAGCTCTGTCTTCTGTAACTTTTTGGTCTACAAAAAGATCTCTTCTGTTTGATTGGTTGCTTAAGGTAAGTAAGTCATTCCAGTCTGTTTCATGCGCAATAGAATCGAGCTGATCAACACTGTAACCGGCAGCATACATTCCGCCAACTATGCTGCCCATGCTTGTTCCAACTATCAGATCAGGTTTAATTCCCGCTTCTTCAAATGCTCTTAATACACCAATTTGGGAAAGTCCCCTTGCACCGCCACCACTTAGCGCAAAGGCTATTTCTGGTTTGTTAACAGGAACCCAGTCTGTTAATCCAAAAGGAAGTTTTTTTTCCTTAATGTCAAGCGATAAAATATATTCTGTTTGGCCAAAACTATTGGAGAGACATAAAATAAAAAAGATCAGCAATATTTTTATCTGTTCTCTCATGTGTTTATTTAATTCTTAAAACAGAAATTAAGTAAATTCTATTTCTTTTTCTTCTGCTGAACTTTTGTCTGTTCTTCGGCTGCTTCCATTAATCGGGACATAAATCCTTTTTTCTTGTTTGGATTCGCAACAGGTACAAGTTCAACTGTTCCGCCTTTATGATTTATATAATATTGCTGTGCTATAGATAATACATTAAACATAAAATAGTAAAGATTTAATCCAGAGGGGAAACTCATAAAAAGAAGTGTTAACATAATTGGCATCATATAAATTAATGCTTGCTGTTTAGGATCTTTAACCGTCATCTTTTGTTGAACGAAAGTAGTTATACCCATTAGCACGGCCAATCCGCTTATCTCCTGGATACCAACAAGGGGTAATTTAGTACCAAGACTAAAAATAACATCGGGCTGGGAAAGATCTGTAATCCATCCAACAAAGGGCTGCTGGCGTAAATCAATAGCTGATTGGAACATTCCCCACAGCGCAACGAAAATTGGCATTTGCAATAACATCGGCAAGCATCCACCAGCAGGATTTATACCATAAGTGGAGTAAAGTTTCATTGTCTCTTTATTCATCTTTTGCGGATCATCTTTAAACTTTTCTTTAAGCTCGGTAATCATTGGCTGCAAGGCTTGCATTTTTTTCATTGATTGGTAGCTGGATTTGGTAAGCGGATAAACAACGATCTTAATGATTATAGAAAATATTATTAACACTATTCCATAGTTTGGGATATATGTATTAATAAATTGAAATAACGGAAGCAAAACATATTCTGCGATAGGCCTAACAACAAACTTAAGTCCAAAGAAACTACCAAAATCAACTATCTTTACTAAATTTCTTCCATAGGCTTCTAGCTCTTTATAATCTACGGGGCCAATAAAAAGCGTAAAAGATTGTGTTTCTACTAATTGATTTTGAAAAGGAAGAGTTAGTCTAACATTATAGGATTCATGTAAACCATCGGCACCCCTTTTTTCCTGGATTCCTTCAATATAAGCACCTTCAACTTTCTTAGGATCATCAGGAATGATTATCGCGGCAAAATATTTATTTCTAACTGTTAGCCAATCAACTCTACCTCGGAATTCTTTTACTTCTTTTTCACCTACCGATGAGGCATCAACAATTACTTGTTCATCACCATAGTATACGCTTGCGTTGGAGTAATTTGCTTCGTCTACAGAGTTTCTTTCAACCGATCGGATTCCGTTACTCCAGATAAGGTCATAAGAATTATTACTTATAAGATTATTAAATCCGGAAAAAGATATCGAGCTTTTAATTTCGTATTTATTGCCATAAAAAGTATATGTTTTTGTAATAACTTTTCCGGGCTCTAGTTCGAATGAATAGTTAACCGTTAAAGAATCTTTTTTATCTATTTTGTATGTGGCGCTAGGCTTATCCGAGTTGAATGTTATCTCTTTAGTATTAATTCCTTTTCCATCAACAGAGACAAAAGAAATATCATACGAACCTCCCTTTTTATAGTCAATCAACTGAACATAGTCATTATAATTTTTATCGCCATTTTTATTTGCCGAATACCAGTTGTTAAATTTTGATAAGAAAATTTTTCTGAAATTAGCACCTTTGTTTGATAATTCAACTCTTGCTAGTTGTGTTTCAATTATAATCTGCTCTTCTGGAATACTTGAGTTGTTGAGCGTTAAGCTTTCTGTTTTAATTTCTTCAGAAATTGTTTTTGATTCAAAAATACTGTCTTTGGATATTGTATCAACGGAGTCCTTTGTTTGTGCTGTTTTATTTTTCTCTTTCGGCTGTTGCTGCTTTGGATCTGGCGAACTTATATAAAGCCATAAAACTAAAATGGCGCCAATTAAAATAAATGCAATTGTTGTTTGCTTATCCATCTATAAAACTCTGATATTAAATTACGTTTGAAGAAATCTTAATTAATTCCGGCGTGCTAAGAAGTGTAGTTTTTTTTTGAAGTTTTTTTTTCAAAATAATCTATTAAATCTGTTGTATGATTTTATTCATCAATTCAACAACACCTGGAGAAATATCGCTTAAATATATTTTTTTATTATTTGTTTCCGATAATCTGTTTGGAGAAAAAACCAAAAATAATTGAATATTTTTATTCAATACTTTTTCTAATAAAGGTGTTTTATTAAGTCTGTATGTTTCCTTTACTAATCTCTTTACTCTGTTTCTCCAAACAGCGCTGCCTACTTTTTTTGATACTGCCGCGGCTATTTTTACTCCCGATAGATTACTATCAACACATAAAAAATGCACCTTTATCAAACGATCCGAACTAAACAGTACCTTTGCAGAACTATAAACTTTTTCAAAATCTCTTTTCTTTTTTACCCTCTCATTGCGGGTTAAAGAAAAATTTTTCAAAGTTATTATTTCTCATCACTAACGGTAAGTTTTTTCCTGCCTTTTGCTCTTCTGCTAGCCAAAACTTTTCTACCGTTTTTTGTTTTCATTCTTTCTCTAAAGCCATGTTTGTTTTTTCTTTTTCTGTTACTTGGCTGAAAGGTTCTTTTCATTTTGTTACTCCTATTTTACATAAAGTTTGCAAAAATATAGATAGATTCAAATTTTTCCAACATTTTTAATCCGCAACTTGCTTTAAATCTCAAAGAAAAGCTTGTAATTATCTTCAGAAAATAGCTTTACCACTAACAACTAAAGATTAAAAACAAATAATGTCTTCTTTTTTGATCAATTTCAATGAATCACTTTTCAATAATACGCTATCTTACAAAAAAATATTTTTAACTAAGAAGGAAATAAATATATTTAAAATAAACTTGCTGATATTAAATTTTGTATCTATTTTTTACTAAACTTAGTGTAGTTCTTTTCGTGTTTATAACCTGTGGATAACTTTATTTTGTGGAAACGTTTCACAAAGCACCACAATAAAAAGAACAGGTAAAAATTACCTTTGTTTGTTTGATAACATGAAAATAATCCTTGTAATTTATTGAAAAACAGTAGGTTAATTGTTGTTTAATAATGTTAATAACTTGTTAATTTGTTTTTTTAGCTGAAAAAATCGGCAAAATATTTTTTATAATTATAGCTTTTTACCTTTACAACTATTGTGGATAACCTAAAATTTATCAACCTCGAAACGACAAATACTTCAGTAAAGACAGATGCTAATTTGGTCTGGAAAAACTGTTTAACCCACATTAAAGAAAATGTTACTTTAATGACTTATAATACTTGGTTTTTACCTATCAGGCCCATAAGCATCAAAGATAATAATCTAAAAGTCCAATTGCCTAATCAATTTTTTTGGGAATGGATTGATGAACATTTTAGCACAATTGTTAAAAAAACTATTTTTGATGTACTTGGCGAAAATGGGAAGCTATCGTACATCATTTCTGATGAAAAAGAGCAAAAAGAAGAATATGTAAAGCAAAATACAATAGTTGATGCTAACAAAATTAAGGTTATCGAAAATAAATTACCCGAGCACGAAACTAATCTAAATCCTCGTTACAAATTTGAAAATTTTATAAAAGGCGAGGGAAATCAATTAGCCAGAGCTGCTGCTGGTGCAATAAGCGATAATCCAGGTGGTACTTCTTTTAATCCGTTTTTCGTTTATGGAGGAGTAGGCTTAGGAAAAACACACCTTATTCAATCAATAGGAAATAGCATTCTGGAAAAGTTTCCAGATAAAAAAGTAATTTATCTTTCTTCAGACTCTTTTACTGTTGAGTTTGTTGAGGCAATTCAATCTAATAAAGTAAATGACTTTTCGGGTTTTTATAGAAATATGGATGTTTTAATTATTGATGATATCCAGTTTCTAATGGGAAAAGAAAAAACTCAAGATCTGTTTTTTCATATTTTCAACACTCTTCATCAATCAAGAAAACAAATAATTCTTTCTAGCGATAAACCACCAAAAGATTTAAAAGGATTAGATGATAGACTAATTTCTAGATTTCAATGGGGACTTTCGGCTGATATACAACCTCCGGAACTAGAAATGAGAATTGCCATACTTAAAAATAAAGCTGAAGAATATGGAATGATTGTTTCTACAGATATTTTAGAATTTATTGCCGGCAGTATAACATCTAACATTCGAGAGCTTGAAGGTTGCTTAATTAAACTACTTGCCAATGCTTCTTTAAATTCAAAAGAGATAACGCTTGAACTTGCAAAGAAAACCGTTAAAGAAATTGCAACAGATAGAAAAATTAATATTACAATAGATGATATAAGCAAAGCTGTTTGTCATTATTTAAACATCGCTGAAAACAAGATAAGAGAGAAAACTAGGAAAAAAGAAATAGTTCTTGCCAGACAATTAGCAATGTACTTTTCTAAAGAACTCACAAAATCTTCATTAAAAACTATCGGGTTGCATTTTGGTGGAAGAGATCATTCTACAGTCATTCATGCCTGCAATAGTATTGAGCAGATGAGGAATAATGAGCTATCTATGAAAGAATTAATTGATAGTATTAGAAACAAGATTGAGCTTAATTATTCCTGAAATTTTTACCTTTCTATTTTAAGGCTCTTGGTTGAGCCTTTGTTTTTTTAAAGTATTGTGTGTTTTAAAGATGTTAATAAGGTGTGAATGAGTGGTATATAAATTGTTAATTATTACTAGTTTCTAAAGTCTCTGTTGTTAACCTGAATTTAGTCAGGTCTATAATTAACTTTAAGTGTTGATTTAATAGTTTAATTATATTAAAAAACATAATAAAAATGGGCTTATCAACAAATTAACATCTTTATTATAATTATTAGTTTAAACATATATATCTATTAATTATTAATATTGTGTTGATTGATTTACAATTTGAATTAGTTAAATTTTGATAAACAAAAATATCTCATTAGTAAAAATTAAAATGAGAGAGGAAAAAATGAAAAAACAGATAATCTTTTTATTTGTGCTAGCAACTATGGCTTTAATTGGTTTTACAAGTTGTGAACCTTTTATTGAAAATAAAATAATAGCAAAAAATCTTGCCGCTGGTGATGTACAATTAAACATTCGTGGTCAAGTTTATAATGTTCCTTCAGGAGAGACAATAATATTAAGTGATTTTAAAAAGGGAACTTTTGAATATGAAACAATATACACCTTACCAGCAGGAGTTACAGATTTTAGTTCAGAAGGTGATGTTGCTGGTGAAATGGTATTAAATGCAGGCACAGAAGTTCTACTTGTATACACTAGCACGCTGACAGAAGGTGCCTATGTTGTTTATGGATCAATGACATCAACTGATGATGTAAATAGAGTTGATCCTTTTGAAGAAGAAGGCAATTAAATAAATA
>CALLZX010000202.1 GCA_937858935.1 uncultured Ignavibacteriales bacterium
AGAAGTAGAAATACCAATCCTATGTAAACCGCCAACAAGCCCTAGTGAAGAATAACCATAATCAAATTGGTAATCAGAAATTTTAACACCTAAGCCTGCATTAAACCCAGCAATTCCAGCAGTTGAACCAATCTTAAATTCTGACCGGCGTTCATTATCATAGCCCAATCTTAATTTTAAAACTTTGCTTAGTGTAAATTCAGCACCAACAGTAAATGCTTTAAATCGCTGAATAAAATCATCACGTTCTGCGTTAAGTTTATGGAAATCTACAGAAAGGCGAAGCGGAAGGTTTTCTAATCTTTTTGAAACTCCAATTACAACATCTAAAGGTAAATCTTCAGTGGTGTTATAATATTTTGAGAGTTGACCGCCGAGATTTAAAACTGCGAAACCAAAATTCCAATTCTTATCTGGAATGGCATAATGTAAACCTAAATCAATAGCCATTGCTGTTGATGAACGATCCGCAATTCCTGAATAAATAAACTTGGCATTAGCACCGTAATAAAAATTTTCATCAAGGTTATTTGCATAACCAACCACAAATGCCATTTCATTTGCACCAAATTCTCCGGTTCTTGTCCCAAACTCATCAGCTTCTTGAAAATTACCGTAGTTGATGTATTTAATTGCAGCACCAAATCTTCCGATGTCTTCAAATTCAGTTGAATAAGAAAGACTCGCAAGATTAATATCCATTAAATGTTTTACAAAAGAAAATGAAGCCGGGTTTCCCTGAAGCAATTCTATTCCTGCTGGATTATAAAAAATTACATCAGCGTCATCGTTGTTGGAAACAAAACTTCCACCAAGAGCTCCTGCTCGTGCACTGCCGTCAAGGCGAAGAAAATCATAAGTGTTTTGGCTAAAAGTAAAATTGCCAAAAATTATTATGGATAGGGATAAAAAGATGACCTTGTTCATTAGTTCTCCAAAATTTCATTAGCTATTTAAGTATAACGCAAAATAAAGGCAAGGGGAAATATTTTTCTTAATCAACAATTAAAAATTAAGAATAAAAATTTAGGTTTGATTTTTTTTTCATTTATTAAGCTCGAGATACGTAAAACCCTGCAAACTTCGTGATTGAAATCTCATCTAAACGAAGTGAATCCTCTTTAACTTGATTCATCAATTTTGATAATATAACTTTGAAATAAAAAAACGGAGATAATGTAAAAATGAATGGACTTAAAACTGTATTTCTAATGTCTGCAATGATGGCGCTTTTTCTTCTGGTTGGCTATGCAATTGGCGGCAGATCAGGAATGACAATTGCATTTGTATTTTCTTTAGTTATGAACTTCGGTTCTTATTGGTTTTCGGATAAAATAGTTTTGGCAATGTACAAAGCTCAGCCGATTACAAGGGAACAATCGCCAAAATTTTATGATATGGTTGAGCAACTTGCACAAAATGCAAACCTTCCAATGCCTAAGGTTTATATAATTAATGATCCAACTCCAAATGCATTTGCTACGGGTAGAAATCCGCAGAATGCTGCTGTGGCTGCTACAACAGGAATTTTGCAAGGATTAAACAACGAGGAACTTGCAGGAGTTATGGCTCACGAACTTGCTCACGTAAAGAATAGAGATATTTTAATCAGCACAATTGCCGCAACATTGGTGGGAACAATTTCTTACATTGCACAAATGGCTGGCTGGGCCGCAATGTTTGGCAGGAGTGATGACAGAGAAGGAAATGGAATAGGCGGATTATTTTTAATTATTCTTTCACCAATAATTGCAATGCTTTTACAAATGGCAATTTCAAGATCGCGTGAGTTTTCTGCTGATGCCGGCGGTGCAGAGATAAGTGGCAATCCAATGGCACTTGCTTCTGCGTTACAGAAGATTTCAAGAGGAAATCAAATGAATCATTTGAGGAACACAAATCCATCAACGGCTCATATGTTTATTATAAGTCCTTTATTTGGTGGAATGGGCAAACTATTTTCAACACATCCGCCTGTTGAACAGAGAATCGCTAAACTTCAGGAAATTGCTGCAGGAAGAAGATAATTGAGTAATTAGTATTTTGCAGGTAGATAAAACAACTTGATAAAGATCATCTTTCTGACAATATTTGATTCATAATGATATACGATTTATTAAAAATAACCGGAGTGATTAAAAATTCACTCCGGTTTATGTTTGTTTTTCTTCTCTTCCAATCAGCTTCATTTTCCCAGACAATTTCTAATCTAGATCAATTTTATACATTGGTAGATTCAGCAACAAATCTATTGATTAAAGATTTGGGAGATACAAAAAAGGTTAACCTTGAATTAAACTTTGGTATCGATTATTCAATTTTTGCAAATAAAGTTAGAGGCACTTTATTAAGAAGCGGAATTCAGTTTGTTGGAAATGATTCCGCAGAAGACAATTTAGTTAGAGTTAATTTTGTAATTGATGATTCTTTTGTTCGATATTCTGAACCTGAAAAAGATGGATTTTTTGGCGATTTTTTCACTGAAAGAACGATTGAGTTATCAGGAAATTATTTTATTTCAAATCACTCGCAGATTAAAGATTTTAAGTTATCGGTTCAAGATACAATCAATGTGGAAGGTGTTGAAGAAGTTGAAAATAGATCGTATCCATTTACTCAAGGTGAACTTCCACCAGAACCTTTCTTTTCAAGTATTTTAGAACCAGTCGTGGCAATTGGGGCAGCCGCAGTTGTTGTGATTCTATTCTTTTCAGTACGTTCTAAGTAATCATAAATACCTTTGAAGGCTTACCTAATTTGGTTATAATTGTACATCAAAAACCCTATAAACTTTAAGATGAAAAACATATTTGCACTATTATTTATAACAATATTTTTATTTGCCTGTTCTTCAACTCAAGACACAACGGAAATGACGCCTGAAGACAGACTTGCTTATTCTATAAAGCTATATGAGCAAGAGGATTCTGAAGAAGCTGTTAAAGAGTTTGAAGCGATAATTTTGCAATATCCAGGCAGCAGTATTATCGATGACGCACAATACTATCTTGCAATGACTAGATTTCAGAGAGAAGAATATATTCTTGCAGCTTATCAATTTAGTAAGCTTATAAAGGGAATGCCCTCAAGTGAATTTCTTGCTGACGCTCAATTTATGTTAGCTGATTGTTACTACGAGCTTTCTCCTGATTTTACATTGGATCAGCAGTACACCAAGAAAGCTGTTGAAGAATTTCAAGTGTTTATAGATTTCTTCCCTCTAAATCTTAAAGTGCCGGATGCAGAAGTCAAAATCAAAGAATTAAATGATAAGTTAGCCAGAAAAGAATTTGAGGCAGCACGTATTTACGATAAAATGGAATATTATTCCGCAGCGTTTAAATATTATGATAATGTTATGGAAGTTTATCATGATACACAATATGCTCCGCTTGCACTTTATAATAAAATAAACTTACTGATAGATAGGGATAAAGTATCTGAAGCATTAGTTGAATCGCAAAAATTTATTCAAAAATATCCAGATCATAAAAATTTTAATGATGTAAAGGATATCAAAGATAGAATTGAAAGTAAACTTTCGGTAAAACCTTAATGCTTACTGAAAAAAAAATAGGTGATTCTCAGATTATCATGACAGAATTGGTTTTACCAAACCACACAAATCAGCTTGGTAATTTGTTGGGCGGACAGTTGATGCATTGGATTGATATCTGTGCTGCATTAAGTGCAGCAAAACATAACCAGAGGGTTTGTGTTACTGCTTCTGTGGATAGAATAGATTTCCATCAACCTATTAAACTTGGTGATGCAGTTACCTTAACAGCTTCTGTAAATAGAGTATTTAAATCATCAATGGAAGTAGGGGTAAAAGTTTACGCTCAAAATTTTAGAGAAGGAACAAAAATCCACACAAACACTGCTTATCTAACTTTTGTTAGTGTAGGTAATGATGGTAAACCGGTTGAAGGTATTAAAGGAATTCCTGAAACAGAAGACGAAAAAAGAAGATATGATGAAGCTCTCACAAGACGAGAGAACCGCCTTAAAGACAGGATTAAGTAAATTCAAAACACTTTTACTATTTGTTCTGCTCTCAGAAATAATTTTCCCGCAAATTCCATTTAAAGGATTCTGCAAATTAAATTCATTTAGTATTGATTCGGGATTCACAAAATTCTTTAGTTTTAATTTTGATCAGAATGAACATTCCGATTTATTAGTTTTTAATCCGATTGAAAAAAAGGCAAAGATTTTTATTGGTAGCTCAGGAACAAAGTTTATCTCTGACAAAACAATCTCATTTCCTCTTGAAGTTTCTGTTATCGAGCCAATAATATTGCCAAATAATATGATTGAGACTTTTGCCTTTACTTCAAGAAAAAAAAGAAATTTTGGGATCTATAAATTCAGTTCAACAGGGAATCCATCAATAATTACAAAGCTAAAATTAGATTCATATCCGGAAAATATCAGTATTCATAGTAATCATGCAGAAGGGTATTCAGAGTTTTTGATTTCCGGAAATTCATTTAACGGTTTGTCAATCATTTCATATCAGAAAAATAACCTCAAAGAAAAAAAAATCACACAAAATCGTCTTTTTAAAAATGCCCAGTTTATAGATATTAATTCTGATGGCTTTGAAGATATTGCCGCACTTAATTCAATCGAAAATAAACTTCATCTGTTTTTTAATAACTCGCGCGGTGATTACAATGAATTAAGATATTTAAGTTTTAGCGATGATGTTTTATCTATGAAGGTTTTTGATATAAATTATGATCAGTTTAAGGATTTAATTATAAGTACAACTTCTGGTGTAATGATTTATTTTGGTGATGCAACCGCTTCTTTCAGTAAATCTGTTCAAGTTAAGACTGAATATTCTGTAGATAAATTTATTATTGGTGATTTTAATCGCGATGGATTCTTCGATATTAATTATATAAATACGGATGAAGGTATCATCTCAACAATTTTTGCAAAAGAGTTTTTCTCATTTTACCCTGAACTAATACATAAAAAGAAAAAAGGAATTATTGATGTAATACCTTTTTTCAGCAAGTTTGTATATGGAGCAGCATTTCTTAATATGAGCGGTGAAGTTAATATTCTTTCTGCTGTTTCCTCAATGTCTGATGATCAGCAGTTGGCGATTGGTATTGAACCGAACTTAATTACTTCTTTTGATCATATAAACAATGGGATAATTGATTTTGCTTTTATGGATGAGTTTGATAGAAAAATAAAATTTATAATTCGTAACAGTGCGGGGTTGCCTGAAAAATTATATGATATTAAACTTTATGAAGATCATACGCAGCTTTTAGAGTTTAGCAATTCTAAATCACTTAAAACGTTTTTTCTTTTTAGCTCTGGTAAAAGAGTAATTGAAGCGATAGAAATAGATTTTGAACAATATAGTTTTAAGCGAAGATTTCACTATGCGGAAGGTCCTATTGAGGATTTGACAATTAAAACTGATAACGAAGGCGTTGCGGAATTATTTATACTATATTCAAAAAATGGAATTTTGAATTTGCAGGTTATAACAAAAACGGCCATAAATTATAATCAAAAACTATACACAGATTTAAGTTCAAATTGGTTTAATCCTTTTTTGTTTTTTGATGAGAGCTTAACAATAGGATACTGGCTATTTGAAAATGATTTGATTAAGCTAAAATTTTTAAATTTAAATGAAAAAGATAGAAACCCTGTAAGCAAACTTGAACTTAATAGAAATAATCAATTACTCATTTCCAGTTCCAATAAGTTATCTGGTAAAGAAAGTTTTAATTTTTCAGGATTGTTAATAAATGAAGAAGAAATTTATCTCGTTACCGGCAGAAATGAACCAAAATTATATCAGGCAAAAAACACTAAAAATGGATTTAGGATACCAGACAAAAATCAATTATTTTTTGGAAAAAATAACTCAATATTTGTTTACAATTCAAAGTTAAAAGCTTTAACGGAATTTACTACCTCAAAGCTTAACGACCAGCTATTTATGGCAGATAAAATTAATGATATTGAACTGAGTAATTACACTATTCAAAATTTAGATCAGAGAAATTTTCATTTGATCTTTACTAATAATAAGTCCGGAAATATTGAAGTAAGGCAGTTATCAAGATGACGAAAATTATTTTTGCTGTTTGTGCTTTTACAATGTCATCAATTATTCTTCCTCAGGAATTATCTAAGACAGAACTTGACTCTTTATACAATCTATATACCTATTTACAAGGTATCAATACTTCTGGATCAATAAATCAAAATCTTTTAGAAAATCCAGAAGTTGGGAAATGCGGATTGGGATTAGTCACTTCAATCAAACAGAACTTAAATAGTTTTTCACTGGAACAGCAATCTTTACTACATAAATTACTTGAAAGACCCACATTACCCAATAGCATTGTAACACCAAGTGGTTTATTCAGAGTTCATTATACTAATGTTGGAAATGATGCTATCGGATATGATTTAAACACGCTTCTATCTGCAATTGACTCTGTTTATAATTTTGAAATCGGTTATCTAGGTTATCCTATGCCACCAACTGATGGTGCAGATGGTGGGGATGATAAATATGATATCTACGTCAAAAACATTCCTGGATTTTATGGATACACTCAACCTGAAAATAAAGTTAATTCAACAAACTGGACTTCTTATTTAGTTATAGATAACGATTACCCAACTGGTTCGTATTATACTCAGGGAATAAATGCAGCTATAGTTACGGTTGCTCATGAGTTTCATCATGCAATCCAAATGGGAAGTTTTGCACCCTCCGAATTGAATGCTCCGTTTAGAGAATCAGACAGATTTTTTTATGAGATTACATCAACATCATTTGAAGAGTTCGTTTTTGATGATGTGAACGATTATTATGCATATATGCCAACTTATTTTCAAAATCCAGAAAATTCTATGCCTTCTCATGAAGGATATAATTTAGCTATCTGGAATATTTATCTTCAGAATAATTTTGGGTTTGATATTTTGAAAAGTCAGTGGGAGTTAATGCCATCAACACCTTCCATTAAAGCGATTGCATTGAGCATAAATGATGCGGGATCTACAATGGGCAATGAGCTTAATAAATTTGGCTTGTGGACATATTTCACGAATACTAGAACAGTTTCTGGTAGATATTTTGAGGAAGCGGCTAATTATCCACTTATAACTCCAACTGCAGCGATGAATTTTAACTCATCATCGCAAGTCTATAATATGTCAGTTAATCCAACAGCAAATTATTTTTTACGGATTAATCTTCCTTCCCCTGATGGTGTGTTTTTTACAATTATCACAAATTCAGATTGGCAAAAAGCTATAGATAATTATTCCCAGTTTTTAGATTTTTCTTTTACTATTTATAGTGATTCCGCCTCAGGTGAAAAAGTAATAAATGATGATTATTCAGTTAGCTTCAGCAGAGATAATCAGATGTTCTGGAATAATGCTGGTATATTAAATAATATCATTGTTTATGGTGATTCAAATTATTCTGTTCCTGATATTGAAGGGGAAACTTTTGCTTATCCGCTTCCCTACAAAACATCTTCATCTGGGAACATTAGAATTGCTTTTCAAGGAGAATCAACTCTTGGCGAAGAAGTAGACCTAAATATTTACTCAGCTGGTGTTGAGCTTTATTATTCGGGTAAGAAAGCCATCAGATCATCATACATAAAGAATTCAGAAAAGTTCTGTGAGATAGTTATTGAAAATGTTGATGCAGATTTTTCTTCCGGTGTTTACATTTATGTTATAAAATCCGGCGAGAATATTTACAAAGGAAAATTGGTAATTTTTAATGACTGACTATTCTGTTGAAGCATTAGAGCTAAACAAATCTTTTGGGCGAAGATTGATCTTTAATGATCTGAAATTCAAATTCGATAAATCAGGTGTTTATGGAATTTCGGGCCCAAATGGTTCTGGTAAATCTACTCTTGTAAAAATTATTGCAGGAATACTTGGAGCATCAAAAGGAAAAATCGTCCACAAGCTGAATGATCAAGAAATTGCAGAAGAACGCTTACATGACCATATTGGATTTGTTTCACCTTACCTGGTTTTATATGAAGAGTTTTCAACTTATGAAAACTTAAAACTGTTTGCAGAAATAAGAGGAGTTAAATTCAATAAGGAAAGAGTTGATTATCTGCTTAACAAATTTTTATTGTACAAACGAAAAGATGATCTGCTAAAAACATATTCATCGGGAATGAAACAAAGAGTAAAATTTATTTTTGCGCTTATGCATTCACCGCAGTTAATAATTCTTGATGAGCCAACATCAAATCTTGATGATGAAGGAAAAAATTCCGTTTATGAATTAGTGAGAGAAGAAGGACAAAAGAATATTGTATTGATCGCATCAAATGAAAAAAACGACCTTGAATTGTGCAACGATATAGTTTATTTGGAAAAGTATAAAAATTAAATGAATTCAAAATCTTACAGTTTATTTCTTAAGGACTTTAAATCTGAACTCAGAACTCGTTATGCAATTAATGCACTTGCAATGTTTATAATTGTTGCAATAAGTGTAATTTTATTTTCTGTTGGTAACGAAAAAATAAGTGCAAGTTTAACGGGCGGATTATTTTGGGTTGTTATTTTCTTTACTGCAATGTCAGGCTTATCAAGAGCATTTGTATCTGAGGAAGAGCGCGGAACAGCATTAACATTACAATTAATTGCCGCTCCTTCAACTGTATTTTCAGGTAAACTTATATTTAACATTATTTTAGTTTTTGCAATGAACACAGTTATTGCAATTTTATATTCAGCAATGTTTGAAGCATTTGTTATACAAAACTTTGCATTGTTCTTAACATCATTTGTTTTTGGTAATATTGGCCTTGCAGTTTCTTCTACAATAATTGCAGCAATAATTGCAAAAGCCGGGGCAAAAGGCACGCTCTATCCTGTGCTTTCTTTTCCTATATTATTGCCTTTGATTTTAACATCAGTTCAATTAACATTGTTTGCAATAGATGGCATATCCTTTGAAAGAGCTAAGTTTGAATTGGCAATTGTTGTGAGTTACGATGTAATTATGTTAACGGCTTCTTATATGTTATTTGATTTTATTTGGAAAGAATAGCAAATTTTAACAAACTAATCTGAAAAAATTATGATCTGGAAAATATTTTTATTTCTTCTATTGGCATTCGTCTCTATAGCCGGAATTGGGTTTCCCATTGTAGAGAAACCAAGTGCGTGGTATGAATTTCCTTTAATTCCCGGACTTGAGGAAAACGCTAAAATCATCTTCTTCCATGTTCCGACGGCATGGCTTACGGTAATAGCATTTTTTATGTCAACAATTTATAGTTTCAAATATTTACGTAAGAAAAATTTGGATGATGACATAAAGTCTTATGCAGCAGCTCAACTTGGAATGATATTCTGCATTCTCGCAACTGTAACAGGCGCAGTTTGGGCTAAGTTTGCGTGGGGATCATACTGGAGTTGGGATCCAAGGCAAACAAGTATTTTTGCATTATTATTAATTTATGGTGCCTGGTTTGCACTTCGTTCATCAATTGAATCTGAAGAAAAGCGAGCGACGCTTTCATCAGTTTATTCAATGATAGCTTTTGTCACGGTTCCGTTTTTTATTTTTGTGATGCCAAGAATTATGTCGGGACTTCATCCTGGTTCAGCAGATGATTCGAATGCGGGTCCTGTTGTAGATTTTAAAATGAATGGAAACATGCAACTAATATTTTTTCTTTCATTGATTGGTTTTACAATCCTGTATTTTTGGATGTGGAATGTTGGTTATCGTTCTATTTTAATGCGCGAAAAATTAAATAAACAATTAATAAGAGGTTAACTTGGAACAATTTCTCTCACAAAATGCAATTTATGTTGTTATGATAATAGTCCTTATAGTGTGGGCTGGAATCTTTTCATATATGTTTAGCCTTGATAAAAGAATTAAAAAAGTAGAAAAAGAAATGATTGGAGAAAAAAATGAAAAATAAGTACATCTTTGGCGGATTCATCATTGTATTGTTCCTGGGAATAATGGCGTATCTGTTTACACAAAGTAACATTAAATATGAAAACAATTTTGCAAATATTAAAGGCACAGATAAAACTGTTAAAGCAACCGGCAGCTGGGTTAAAGAAAAAAATTTTGATATGAATCGTGAACAAAATACTTTTTCGTTCTACATGTGCGATGCAAACGGTGTTGAGATGAAAGTGATTTATGAAGGCGCAATGCCAAACAATTTTGAAAGTGCAACAAGCGTAGTTGTAACAGGTTCGTACCGCAACGGATATTTTCATGCAAAAGATATTTTAACGAAATGTCCAAGCAAATATGAAGAACAACAGGTTCAATCGTCATCTATGTAAAAATGAAAAGGGGAGATGTTAACATTTTAAACTATGAGGTTTTATGATCGGTAGTATTTTTTTAAGTGCAGCGCTTGTGTTCAGTTTGATAGCCATGGTAATGTATTATCTTTCTTTTAGAGGCTATAAGAACACACTAAGTTTTGCAAGATACAGTTATCACGGAATGGCAATTTTTGTAATTGCTGCTTCAACTTTTCTGTGGTACGCAATTTTAACGCATCAATATCAATACAAATATGTATTTAGCTATAGTAACAATTCTTTAAGTACTGGATTATTATTTTCCTCTTTTTGGGGCGGGCAGGAAGGAAGCTTTATGTTATGGCTTCTTCTAACTTCAATAATTGGAGGAATACTTCAATCTTATTCCTCCAAAAGAGGCGATCTTGAACCCAGAGTGATGGCTGTTTTTGCTTTAGCAACATCATTTTTACTAGTGATGGTTTCTCCTTGGTTCAAAAATCCTTTTGAGTTTATCTGGGCGACACCAATATTTATTGATGTTAAAAGTATTAACGCACAATTTATGAGTCTTCCTTTCATCCAGAATTATATTTTTACTGATCAGCAGACTAATACCACATTCGTTCAAATGAGTAAAGAACTTTATGCTGCATTAACACAAGCAGGAGTTTCGGTAAATCAATTTATTGCTGATGGAAAAGGATTAAATCCTCAACTACTAAATTATTGGATGCAGATACACCCCCCTATGTTGTTTATTGGTTTTTCAATGGCAACAGTTCCTTTTGCTTTTGCTTTAGCAGCTCTAATGAAAAACGATTACAGAGAATGGGTTAACCAATCTTTGCCTTGGGTCCTTGCAGGAACAGGAATACTTGGTCTGGGAATAATGATGGGTGGATATTGGGCCTATGAAATGCTTGGTTGGGGTGGATATTGGGCTTGGGATCCAGTAGAAAATTCAAGTTTAATTCCGTGGTTAATTGGTGTGGCTTCAATCCACACAATGCTTGTGCAAAAGAGAAGTTTAAAATCAACTGATGGAATTGGAAGATATGCAAAGACAAATCTTATCTTAAGCATATTAACCTACGTATTAGTTCTATACAGTACATTCTTAACAAGAAGCGGAGTTCTTGGGGATGCTTCCGTTCATTCATTTGTTGATCCGGGAAATCTTGTTTATTTCTTTTTATTGATTTTCATAAGCACTTTTATTGCAATCGGTATTGGCGGAATAGTATACAGATGGAAATATTTGGAAGATAAAACTGTCTATGAAGAAAGTACTTTATCACGTGAACTTGCTTTATTTACAGCTTCAATTATTTTGGTTGCTTCTGCTATTATTGTTTTGGTTGGAACTTCCGCTCCGTTATTCGGGCAGGCTGTTGATACTTTTTTCTATGATGAAATGCATTTACCAATTGGGATAATTATTGGCTTATTAAACGGACTAAGTTTACTCATCAAGTGGAAAACTACAAATACAAAAGATCTCATTAAAGATTCAACTCTGGCAATTATAGTATCCGTAGTTTTAACGGGATTAGTAGTTTTAATTGGCGGCGTCTATAACTTTATGATGATACTTCTGATATTTTCTTCTGCATTTGCATTGATTGTTAATACAGAAATTGCTTTTAAAATTGTAAAAGGAAATCTAAAAAACCTTGGTGGATATATATCACATATAGGTATAGCACTTTTTATTCTTGGTATAGTAGGTTCCGGAGCTTACAGCGATGAAGTGAATGTGGATCTGGTAAAGAATAAACCTTCACAGGCATTTGGATATGAAATGACATTTACCGGTTATACTCCTATTGAAAATAATACAAAGTATGCATTTAATGTTACGATGAAAAAGGGAGATAATGTTTTTAATGTTGCTCCGATAATGTACATCTCAGACTATAATAATAGCTTGATTCGTGAGCCGGCAATATTAAATCTATTTTCTAAAGATGTTTATTTAGCTCCCCTTGGATATGATGAAGGAAAGAACACAGGAACAGAACCACATACTGAAGTAATGAAATTTCAAAAAGGCGTTACAACTGAATATCAAGGTTTTAAAATTACCTTTGATAAATTCAATATGTCACCCGAGACAATGCAATTGATGCAGGAGGAAAAAGATTTTCAAATTGGTGCGGTTTTAACTCTGGAAGCTAACGGTAAGAAAGAAGTATTTGAACTTCTTAGAAAAAGTGTAAGTGGCGAAGCTGTGTTTACAGATTACATATCTGAAAATTCAGGATTAAAGCTACAACTTGCAAGCCTTACGGCTGAGTTAATTGAAGTATCAATATCACCTTTAAATGATACACACGATCATTCAATGGATAAACCTAAAGAAGAAGTATTAACCGTTACTGCAGCAATAAAACCTTACATAAGCTTAGTATGGATAGGTGTAGTCGTAATGGTACTCGGTTTCTTTGTAGCCGTTGCAAGAAGATTGAAGGAGTCTTTGCTCTAATACTAAAAATATCTTAGCTTATCATTTTCAGGCTCGAGAAATCGAGCCTCTTTTTTTATATTTGGACAGTTAAAAATCTAAGGAACACAAATGAAAATGTTTTTCAATAGTTCAAAGCTTCAACATCCATTTTTAATAGGATTATCACTTCTTATTGTAATCTCATTCGCGTTCATTCCATCCAGACCAGATGAAGGGATGTTTCCATTAAGTGATATAAAAAATATCAACTTAAATGAAAAAGGATTAAAGATAAGTGTGGATGAAGTGTACAATCCAAACGGAGTTAGTCTTGTAGATGCACTCGTAAAAATTGGCGGTTGCACCGGTTCCTTTGTTTCAAATGAAGGATTGATAATTACAAATCATCATTGCGTGTTTGGAATAGTTTCAGATGCCAGTACGGTTGAAAACAATTATCTTGAAAATGGATTTCTTGCAGAAAGTCGTGAAGCAGAATTACCTGCAAGCGGATTAACTTGCCGAATAACAGATTCTTATGAAGACGTAAGTACGGAGGTTTTAGAAGCTGCAAACACGGAAGCAGATATTTCAAAACGAACAACTGCAATATCAAAAAAAATAAAAGAGATTGTTGAACGTGAAGAGAAAATAGACAGTACCATTAAAGCAGAAGTTTCCGAAATGTTTGTTGGTGAACAATATATTTTATTCAGATATAAAACTATTAATGATGTTAGACTAGTTTATGTACCTCCAAGAACAATTGGTGAGTTTGGCGGCGAATCCGATAACTGGGTTTGGCCAAGACACAATGGAGATTTTTCATTCGTGCGTGCTTATGTTGCACCAAATGGTTCATCAGCAAAATTCTCTGAAGATAATATTCCTTATCAACCCAAAAAGTTTTTGCAGGTAAATGCAAATGGCGTTAATGAAGAAGACTTTGTTTTTATTCTTGGATATCCTGGCAGAACATTCAAGCATCAGCCATCTCAGTTTTTAGAAGCACAAGAAAAAATTCAGTTACCATACATCCAGGATATGTTTTCCTGGTTGATAAACCTCTATGAAAAACGTGGTGAAAATGACCCTGAATTTGCATTAAATATTGTTGGTGAAATTCAAGGATTAGCAAACACTGAAAAAAATTATCGCGGAAAAATGCAGGGGTTGGAAAGATTAAACCTTATAAAGCAAAAACAGGATGAAGAAAAACAACTGCAGAAGTTTATTGATTCAGATCCCAAACTAAAAGAACAATATGGGACTATTTTGAATGAAATAGATGAAGTTTATAAAGATGCTTTTGCCACAGGCCGAAGAAATCTTGTATTGAGTATGTTAAGTCGTAATGTGGATTATTACCGTCTTGCAGAAATATTTATAGATTACAAAAAAGAAATGCTTAAACCGGATGCAGAAAGAAAAGCGTTATATAAAGAAGATAAGCGAAGTGATTTTTATAATACCATCACAAATCTTTATAATAGTTATATGCCTGATCTTGAAACACAAATCCTGAATAAAATTTTAACTGATGCATCTACT
>CALLZX010000203.1 GCA_937858935.1 uncultured Ignavibacteriales bacterium
GATCAATCAGTCCTTCAAGAGGAATAAATATTTCAACACCTCTTAAAACTGCTGAGGCACTTGCTTTCGGTTTTTGAATGTTCGCATCTACTTTTAAGTCTTCAACCTTTGCAAGTTTTTTTATGTATTCGATTTGATAATCTTTTACTGTAGAAGATTTGATCATCGCATTAACTTTTTTAGAAGGCGCAATGTTCATCTCGCCACGAATATTTCTAATTGCTGTAATAATATCTTTAACAAAATCCATTTCTTCATCAGCGGAATCTTTAATCAACTTTTCATCAAGACTTGGATATGAAGAGGTTGAAATGCTTTCTCCATCTTTTCTTTCATCCATTAACTGCCAGAGTTCTTCAGTTATAAACGGCATAAACGGATGAAGCATTTTTAGTGCATCTTCAAAAATTGAAATTGCGCGAGTAAGAACTGCGGATTTAACTTCTTCATCATCTGCATAAAGCCTGTTCTTAATCATCTCAACATACCAATCACAGAAGTCATTCCAGATGAAGCTATAAATAAGTTTTATTGCATTGTTAACCTCAAACTCATCCATTGCTTTATTAAGCTGAAGAACCGTTTTGTTTAATCGAGAGATAATCCATTCATCAGCGAAATCAATGTGAGAAAATTTTAAATCTTTGTTAAGTGAAATCTTCTCAGCGTTCATCAACAAAAATCTTCCGGCATTCCAGATTTTATTTGCAAAGTTTCTACCAAGCTCGCATTTCTCTGTACTAAACATTACATCCTGTCCAAGCGGCGCAAGATAAATGACTGTAAAACGAAGTGCATCTGCACCATAGTCTCTAATTACATCAAGCGGATCTGGTGAATTGCCAAGAGATTTACTCATCTTTCTTCCCTGCGAATCACGAATGATACTTGTAAAGTAAACATCGCTGAATGGAATTGCTTTTTGAAAATGCATTCCAGCCATAATCATTCGTGCAACCCAAAAGAAAATTATATCGGGACCAGTTACAAGCGTGTTGGTTGGATAATAATATTTTCGTTCATCATCAGTTTTAAATATTGCGTGCGCCCACAGCCAGCTTGAAGCCCAGGTATCAAGAACATCTTCATCCTGTCTCCAATTTTCCAAATCTTTTGGAGGCTTAACATTACAATAAATTTCTTTTGTGTTGTTGTTATACCAAACAGGAATTCTATGTCCCCACCAAAGTTGGCGAGAAATGCACCAGTCACGTATTCCTTCCATCCAATGGAAATAAGTTTTTTCCCAGTGCTTTGGATAAAATCTAACTTTGCCTTGCTGCACAACTTCAACAGCAGGCTTTGCAAGTTCATCCATCTTCATAAACCATTGTTCACTTAAATATGGCTCGATGGGAACGTTGCCACGCTCAGAATATCCAACTTTATTCTGATAATCTTCAATCATATGAAGCAAACCAAGTTCATCAATTCTTGCAACAATTTTTTTTCTAACTTCGTAACGATCAAGATTTTGAAATTCTTCTGGAACATTGTTATTTGTTGTTGCGTTATCGTTAAAGATATTTATCATTTCCAACTTGTGGCGTTGTCCCATATCATAATCATTAACATCGTGAGCCGGAGTAACTTTAACTGCACCCGTTCCAAATTCCATATCAACATAGTCATCAGCAAAGATTGGAATTTCTCTATCAGCAATAGGTAACAAAATCTTTTTGCCGATTAGATGTTTATAGCGTTTGTCATTCGGATTAACTGCCACGCCAGTATCCCCAAGCATTGTTTCGGGACGAGTTGTTGCAACGATTACAAATTCTTCGGAATCCATTACAGGATATTTGAAGTACCAGAGTTTTCCGTTAACTGTTTTAAAAATTACCTCTTCATCAGAGATTGCGGATTTATTTGCTGGATCCCAGTTTACCATTCTGTAACCGCGATAAATTTTTCCTTCGTTGTACAGTTCAACAAATGCTTTTATAACTTCGTGATAATATTCATCATCCATCGTAAAACGTTCACGGCGCCAATCGCAGCTTACGCCAAGTTTTTTTAACTGCTGAATAATTATTCCGCCGTATTCTTTTTTCCATTCCTGGCAATGTTCTAAAAATGCTTCGCGCCCAATTTTATATTTATCGATCTGCTTATCTGCTAAAAATTTTGTTACTTTGGTTTCCGTAGCGATTGATGCGTGATCAGTTCCCGGAACCCAGCAAGCATTATAACCTTGCATTCTTTTTGTGCGAATGAAAATATCTTGGAGTGAATTGTTCAGGATATGCCCCATCGTTAACATACCGGTTATGTTTGGCGGCGGGATTGCAATTGTATATGCTTTTTTTGTTTCGTCTATATCGGAATTAAAAATACCGTGATCGTTCCAGTACTTATACCATTTATCTTCAACTTCTGAAGGATT
>CALLZX010000204.1 GCA_937858935.1 uncultured Ignavibacteriales bacterium
CAAAACGTGCGGAATCATTTTCTAAAATTGGAATAAATACAATTCGCGATTTAATTTTTTACTTCCCTTCCCGTCATCTTGATCGTACAACTGTTTTAACTGCCGCTCGCGCTTATGGATATGCAATAAACGGTTATGACGGCGAAGTAACTATCATTGGCAAAGTTGCAGATAAAGAAAAAAGAAATCTTGGCAGAAAAGAAATACTAAAAGTTCAGTTCAGAGATTCATCAGGATTTATTGAATGTGTTTGGTTTCAGGGTGTAAAATATTTTCATTCTGTTTTTAACGAGGGAGATTATTTTGCAATCTCGGGTAAACCGGAAATAAATTATAATAAACTTCAAATTGTTCATCCTGATTTTGATAAGATAACTGAAGAAGAATCACAAAGCTTTCTTAACACAGGAAAGATTATTCCGTTTTACAGAATTCCAAAAGAGTTAAAGCAAAAAAATATTGGTGATTTAAGTTTACGGCGAATTATAAACACAGCGATTGAAAGTTATGTTGATAATCTTGAAGAGACTCTTCCAAAAGAAATTATTGAACAGCATAAGCTGATTGATTTGATAACTGCTGTAAAAAATTATCATTATCCGCAAAGCATAGAATTGTTTGAGCAATCTAAACGACGTTTTAAGTTTGAAGAAATGTTTTATCTTGAACTGCTTGTTGCTATCAAGAAGAATAATTATCAAACAAAACTTATCGGTAACAAGATGGAAATAAAAACGAATCTTGTTTCTGACTTCATTAAAACACTTCCGTTTGAGTTAACACATTCGCAGTTAAATGTTCTCAGTGAAATCAAGAAAGATATGCTTTCCGAAAAACCTATGAATAGGCTTTTGCAGGGAGACGTTGGAAGCGGAAAAACTATTGTTGCATTAATTTCAATGCTGATTGCTGTTGATAATGGATTCCAGGCTGCGTTAATGGCGCCAACAGAAATATTAGCTGATCAGCATGCAAAAAATATTTCTGCAATGATGAAAAAACTTTCTGAGTTAAATCCTAAAAGAGAAATAAAAGTTAGTTTGTTACTTGGCGGACAAAAGAAATCTGTACGGAATCAAAAACTTTCTGATATTGAGTTGCAGGAAGCGGATATTATTATTGGTACTCACGCAATTTTTGAAGAACAGGTTAGGTTTAACAACCTCGGACTGATTGTAATTGATGAACAGCATCGTTTTGGTGTAAAGCAAAGAGCAGCGTTACAAAGTAAAGGCAAAACTCCTGATGTACTTGTTATGAGTGCAACTCCAATCCCAAGAACTCTTTCGATGACGGTTTATGGTGATCTTGATTTTTCTGTTATAAATGAAATGCCGAAGAATAGAATTCCGATTAAAACAGTTTTACGCGGAGAAAAGAGACTTCCGGAGATTTATAAATTTATAATTGACAAAACTAAAGAAGGTTATCAAACATTTTTAGTTTATCCTCTGGTTGAAGAATCTGAAAAGTTGGATTTGAAAGCTGCAACAACTTTTTATGAGGATTTAAAAGAAAATCATTTACAAAATCTTAAACTTGGATTAATTCATGGTAGAATGAGCTGGCAGGAAAAAGAAGAAGTTATGCTGATGTTTAAAGATAAACAGTTTGATGTTTTAGTTTCTACCACCGTTATAGAAGTTGGGATTGATATTCCGGATGCAAACATAATTTTAATTAACGATGCACATCGTTTTGGTTTATCGCAGCTTCATCAACTGCGCGGAAGAGTTGGAAGAAGCAATAAACAAGCTTATTGTATTTTAATTACTAAAGATGAAATAGCCGCAAAGCAAAATGCGAACGAACTCGAGCTTGATTATTTATCTTCTGTTCAGTTAGAAAAGTATAAATCATCTGTAAGATTGCAATCGATGGTAAAACATTTAGATGGATTTAAAATTGCTGAGATTGATTTAAAGCTTCGCGGACCCGGAGATATTTTCGGAACAAAGCAAAGTGGATTTCCTGAATTGAAGTACACAAATATTGTTGAAGACCAGGAAATAATCCTTGAAGCGAAGCAAAGTGCATTCAAATTAATAGAAGTTGATCCGAAATTAGAAAAAAATTTTTCTGCCGTCATTCGCAAAAATCTTATCAAACACTACTCAGAAAATCTTTCATACGCTAAGATTGCATAAGCAAATTTACGTACACATAAGTTTCACATCGGTAAAAAGCTTTTACAATCAGCATCAGCAAAAAATAAAATCGTAAAATAATTTTAAAAAATATTTTAAAAGAGAAAAAAGTTGTTGTTGAGGCTCTGAAAAAATTTTTTTGACAAAGTTGCAAACTTGTTGACAAAAATTATATAAACATTATATTTGCTATCGAAAAAATAATTGTAGGAGAAAAATATTTTATCTTCCTTCTTTAACAAGAAGTTGAACGTTGCATTAGCATATAATGTGAAACCTGAAAGTGATTCTTTCCCCGCAGTCGTGTCTCTAAATCCTAATTCATCATCACAAAATTTAAATTCAGAGATGGATCAGTATGCTGAGTGGGATACCTGGGAAACAATTAATGGTGTTAAGGATGCAATCTCTATTTACAATAATGTTATTTTGATCGAAGCAAACGAAGAAGCCTACAATAAATTCCGAGAAGTTAAACCCGATATCGTATTTAATATTGCTGAAGGTGCGTTTGGCGTTAGTCGTGAAGCACAAATTCCTGCAATGTTAGATATGTTGCAGATTCCTTATACAGGATCCGATGCTCTTACACTTGCAATTTGTTTAGACAAAGCCCGCACAAAAGAAATTTTAAGTTATTACAAAGTTCCAAACGCAAGATTTTTTGTTGCGGATAAAATTGAAGATGCAGCAAATCATAATCTTAACTTTCCAATGATTGTAAAACCAATCAGTGAAGGTTCCGGCAAAGGAATTTATGCTTCATCATTTGTTCACAGCAAGGACGAACTTAAAAGAGAAATAAAAAGAATTACATCAGAATATAATCAATCAGCATTGGTAGAAGAATTTTTATCTGGTCGTGAGTTTACTGTTGCAATACTCGGCAACAATGGCGACACAAAAGTTCTTCCGGCAATTGAGATGAGATATGATAAGTATCCGGAAGGAACCGCACCGCTTTACTCCTACGAAGCTAAGTGGATTCTTGATACCAAAGAAAACGATTTTGATGTGTTTGATTGTCCTGCAAACATCACAAAGGAACTTGAAGCAAAGATTAACAAAGTTTGTATCGATACCTACAGAGTGCTTAAGTGCAGAGACTGGAGCAGAATCGATTTGCGTCTTGATAAAAATGGTGAACCAAATATTATTGAGATAAATCCGTTACCGGGAATAATGCCTGATCCAACTGAGAACTCAAGTTTTCCTAAAGCGGCAAGGGCGGCAGGAATAAATTATAATGATATGATAAACACAGTTTTAGCATCAGCAGTAAAGAGATATAATCTTTAATGAAAACAAAAGCTAAAATATTAATCTGTTATAATTCACCAGTAAGTATTTTTTCCATCTATAATGGAAAACCTGCTGAGGAAAGTTCTGACAGTAAAGATTTATCAGAACATTCATTTGCATCAAATATGTTAGAGATTGAAAATCAGCTTAAAACATTTTTTACTGATGTAAAATCTTTACCGATAGATAAAAATGTTAATCGCACGATTGAAGAGATTACAAGTTACAATCCTGGTGCAATACTAAATTTTGTTGAGTCTGTTGAAGGAATAACTTACTACGAATATTGTATAGCTGGATTATATGAGTTACTTGGTTATCAATACACCGGCAATGTCCCTCAGACACTTGGAAATTGTTTAGACAAGAAGCGGGCAAAAGAAATTTTATACTCGAACAGAATTAATACTCCAAGAGCAATTACGCTTGCACCGAAAGAAAAATTTACAAAGAAAGATGTCAATCTTACTTAT
>CALLZX010000205.1 GCA_937858935.1 uncultured Ignavibacteriales bacterium
GTTTTTACCGAGATGTTTATTCAAATCCCTTGCTTTAACGATTGAAAAATGCTCGGTAAAACTCCTGTAAAAATAAAGCGGATGACGTGTAACCATATAATCAAATGCTTCGTATTCGGCTTTGCAAATTTCTTCCACACTAAAGTTTATGTTTGTCATAACTTCATCTTCCATCACAAAAGTTTCGTGTAAAAAAAGATCGTTATAACTTTCATTAAGAATTTTTCTTTTGTGGATGTAAATATCCAGCAATCGCAAAAGCTCAGGTCTTGTTTTTTTAAAACACCCCATCGCTCCGCATTTTATAAGAATTGATGTTTCTTCAAATGCCAACTTTGTGCGGATAAGAAAATCTGCCAGCGAGTGATATTCACCATCATTTTTTCTTTCATCCAATATTTTTTGAATAGAATTACGCGAGAGATTTTTAACAGCCATCAATCCAATTTGAATCTCATCTTTTCTTCCAGTGTACTCGTAATTACTTTTATTTATAGATGGAAGATTCATCTTGAGCCCCAATCGCTTGCATTCCCAGACATAAACTGCCGCAGAATAAAATCCACCCATGTTGCTTAAAACACTTGCCATAAACTCTGCAGGATAATGCGCTTTAAGAAATGCAACCTGGTAAGAAAGCAGCGCAAACGAAGCACTGTGGGCTTTACAGAATGCATATCCCGCAAAAGATTCTATTTGCCGCCAAAGTTCGCTTGCCTGCTCATCTGTAAGATTTTTTTCTTTGCAGGATTCAAAATATCTATCATGCAAGCTTTTCATTGCAGAATGTGATCGCATCTTACCGCTCATTGCACGGCGCAGAAGATCAGCTTCTTCCAGAGATAATCCAGCAATTTGATGTGCAACTTTTATAACATCCTCCTGGTAAATCATGACACCGTACGTATCGCCAAGAACTGATTCCATTTCCGGCACAAGATATTTTCTTCTGCTGGGATCTTTGTGGCGTGCGATAAATTCCTGCATCATTCCGCTTTCTGCAACGCCAGGACGAATGATTGAACTTGCGGCAGTAAGCAATTCAAAATCGTGCACATCAAGCTTGCGAAGAAGCGAGCGCATACCAGGTGACTCAATATAAAAGCATCCGATCGTTTGCCCTGTGCGGATAAGGTTATTTGTAGGCTCGTCGTTAAAGAGCATTTCGAAATCATAAATATCAAAATCAACTCCGGCCGTATTTTTAGGTATTGGCGGATAAAGCGAGAGCATTTTTGTACTCTCTCGCCACTCCTTGGGAGGTTGGTATGTTAGTCCTTCTGTTTCCATGCTAATCTTACAAAGTAATAGTGAACATTTGTACACTATATAAAATATTTAAATATTAGAAACAATAGCTTAGAAAAAAATTGATTTTAAACAATTTAAATGCCTTATTAACAGTGTAAATTTATTGTGTGAGGAAAAAATGCAAACGGATGATACATTAAATTGGGTTTGTCAGTATTGCGGCGTCGAAAATTCAGTATGGGTGGATCTTACAATTGAAGGGAAGCAGGATTTTGTAGAAGATTGCCGGGTTTGCTGCAGGCCAAACCGTGTTATAGTTGTGCAGGATTACGATGAAAATGTGATGATCGAATCACGGCTGATTGACGAATAGAGATCAAACAGAATTAAAAGAGAAGAAGATAAACTAAACCTGCTGCACTAATCACCCCGTAAGTGATTGAAAGGTAAACTATAAGCTTACCTTTTGAAATAACAATTTTATCTAACTGTGAAGTGTATTCTGAGTTATTAATCAGATTATTCTCAATCATATCAGCAGAGAGAATATTCTCACGCTCAGAATTTGAATGACGATCACTCATAAATCCTCTCTGAATTAATTATTGAAAAAATATTTAACTAATAATTAATGACCTAGTCCATAATCATTCTTAAGAATGATGAGCTATCGTCATCATTAGAATCATCTTTTTTCTCGTTTCTTTCTTTTGCCCAGGAATATCTGGAATTTTCAACAGCAAATCCGCTTGGTGTATTTTTTTCTTCATCATCTTCGATTGAAGCTTTGGGACTGTTAACTCTTAAAATTGTTGGAACATCTAAATCATTTGAGTCAACATTATCTGGACCAAATAAACTAAATCCACCACGAATATTTTCTGAAAGAGTTGGTGTCTGTTTTTTAGCAGTAATAGTTTTATTACCATAATTATTTCCTCTTGCACTGTCAAAGCCTGTAGCAATAACAGTGTAAGAAATGTAATCATTCATTTCTTCTTTCTTAACAACACCAAATATAACGTTAGCTTCTTCACCTGCTGCATCAAAGATTACATTATTACCTTCGTTGATTTCCTGCATTGTCATACTGCTTGATCCTGTAACATTAACAAGTACACTTTTTGCACCTTTAATGTTTACACCTTCAAGCAACGGACTTGAAATTGCTTTTTGCGCAGCTTCAATCGCACGATTTTCACCGCTTGCAATTCCACATCCCATTAAAGCTTCACCGCTTGAGTTCATCACAGCTCGAACATCTGCAAAATCTACATTTATCAATCCTTCAATCGTAATGATATCAGCAATACCACGAGTTGCTTCATAAAGAACTTCATTTGGTTTATCAAAGGCTGCAAATGCATTTGTAGCTTTATCTAAAATGTTTAGTAATCTTTCATTAGGAATAACAATTAAGCTATCAACGTGCTGACGTAGTTCCTGAATTCCTTTTTCCGCATTCATCATTCTAGTTTTACCTTCCCAACGGAAAGGCTTGGTAACTATTCCAACTACTAAAGCACCTATGCTTTTTGCGATTGATGCTATAACAGGAGCAGCACCTGTTCCGGTTCCACCGCCCATACCAGCAGTGATAAAAACCATATCACTTCCGGAAAGAACATCAGCAATTTGATCTCGATCTTCTTCTGCAGATTTTCTGCCGATGTTAGGATCAGCACCAGCACCTAAGCCGCGGGTAATTGCATTACCAACCTGAACTTTTAATGTTGCAGTACTGCTTCTTAGAACTTGTGAATCAGTATTAACAGCGATGTATTCCACACCGCTTAATCCGCGTGCAATCATACTTTCGATGGCATTACAGCCTCCGCCACCAACACCAACAACTTTTAAAACTGCTGACATCGGTTTTTCTTTATCGATGGTTGCGAATCGCGACATAGGTCCTCCTATAATGATTTATAATTCGTTAAAAAAATCTTGCACTTTTTTTATGATCTTACCGAGTTGATTACTGGATTTTTCTTTTTGTTTTTTTATCAAAACCTGGTACTCACTCGACTTTCCGCCTGGTATTCCTCTTATTAAGCCTGCAACGGTTGCAAACTCAGGACTTTCAATTTCATTTGATAATCCTGCACCTAACTCTTGAGGAACACCGATTCTGGTTGGCAAACCAAAAACTTCTTCTGCTAATTCTGTTACGCCTCTTAACAATGACCCGCCGCCAGTAAGTACAATTCCAGCTTTAATTTTGGATTTGAATCCTGCGGAGCGTAATTCATTATCAACTAAAGTAAACAGTTCCTTCATTCTTAAACTTATAATTTGTGTAAGCAAAGAAATTGGAATTTTGGTATTCCCTCTTGCGCCAACACCTTTAATCAAAATATCTTCATCTTTAATGATCGCATTCTCACTTGCGTAGCCATATTCTTTTTTTAATCGTTCAGCTTCATCAGTCATCACACCAAGTGATTCACGAATATCATTTGTAACCTGATTTCCAGCTACTCCAATTACTCTTGTATGTTTAATTGCTTTTTTGTGATAGATAGCAATATCAGTTGTGCCGCCGCCAATATCAATTAAAGCAACTCCTAAATCTTTTTCACTTTCTTCCAACACTGATGCGCTTGAAGCAATTGGCTGTAAGATATAATCTTGAACCTGATAACCAGCACGCTCTACTGATTTTCTAATATTTTCCATAGCTGGTATTGATGCAAGAACAACGTGATTACTTGCTTCTAATCTTGAGCCTGACATTCCGATTGGATTTTCAATTCCGCTTTGATGATCAATTGAAAATTCTTCAGGTATTATATGCAGAATTTGTCTGTCACTTGGAATTCTGATTGTACGAACATCAGCTTCTAATCTATCTAAATCTTCTTTTGTAATTTCTTTTTCATCACGATTGATCGTTACATAATTTCTATGTCGTATGCTCGTAATATGTTCACCGGCAACACCAACATTTACAACTGTTACTTCAAATCCTGCTCGGTTGGATGCGATAGCCATTGCTGATTTAATAGCTTCTGCAGTTTTGCCAATGTTAGCAACTAATCCTTTATGTAACCCTTCGGAGGGTGCCACACCGAATCCAAGTACATCAATTCTGTTTTGATCGGGAATCTTTTCAGCGATTACCGCGCATACTTTTGTAGTCCCTAAATCTAATCCGACTAAAATATCTTTTTTCATTAAATCAAGCCTGTGTTTTCTTTACTGCCAATGTATGCTTCATTGGTAAATCTTAAATCAATGTATTCTGTGTTTTGAAAACTTGCTTTCAAATTATTAATTTTTTCCCAAACTAAACTTAGATATATCATTTTTTTTGATTCGTTTCCTCTTCCAAATACAACAGGATAATTAACTCCAGAAAAAGTAAGTACCACATCTCCACCGCTTTTCAGATTTATCTCAGAAAGTTTTTTTGATAGTTCAATATCTGTAATCTTTGCTGCATCGATAATTCTAAAGGCATCAACTATATCTTCGCTTTTATAAACTTTCGCCGGTACAAGTTTCTCAGACAATCTAAAATTACTGATCACTGGAATATCTGAATAAGTTGTAAATTCATGAATCTTTAATAATTCAAAATCATTCGTAAGAAAATAGGGTTCGGTTCTGCTTAAAAGTACCGCATAAATATCTTTCTCTTTAATTCTTACATCAATGTTGCCTCGTCCGTCTGATTTTACTTCAGCTTTCGCAACGTATGGGTGTTCTTCAATTCTTTTCTTAATCATGTTAAGATTCAAATCATCATAAACATATGATTGATCCATATCTGCGAAACGCATATAGATTTCTTTACTTAACAAATTATTTCCATAAATATTTATCATTTTAATTTCCTCTTTTCCCTTTTCGCTGTATGTAAAAAGAGATAAGTAAACCGTTAAAACTACAATTACAGATAAAAGAATAACACCGAATATTTTTCCAAAATCTTTTTTCATTTCTACTTTTTTAACATCGCAACAAATTGTTCACCAAATTTCCAAATATCTCCGGCGCCCATCGTAACAATTATGTCACCATCCTTTTTAATTTCATTCAACAAAGCTGGAACATTATTTTTATCAGCTACATAATAAACATTCTTGTGTCCAAACTTTTTAGTTGTTGATGCAATTAAATCGCCTGTAATTCCTTCAATAGGAAATTCTCTTGCTGGATAAACATCAGTACAAATAAAAATATCAGAATTAAGAAACGCTCTTCCAAACTCCTGATAAAAATCTTTTGTACGAGAATAAAGATGAGGTTGAAAAACAACAATCAATCTTCTATCCCAGCCGTCTCTAATTCCTTTTAATGTTGCTGCTGATTCCGTTGGATGATGAGCATAATCATCTATTACTAAAATTTCTTTATTGTACTTAACT
>CALLZX010000206.1 GCA_937858935.1 uncultured Ignavibacteriales bacterium
AGTCATAATTCCAACATACAACGAGCTGGAAAATCTGCCACGATTGATTCCTATTGTATTGTCTCAGGATGAAAGTATTCATATACTTGTTGTTGATGATGGTTCACCGGATGGCACAGGTGCATTTGTAAAGGAAGAGATGAAGAAAAATGACAGGATTCATCTTTTAGAACGTGAAAAGAAAATGGGATTGGGTACTGCCTATCTTGCAGGATTTAAATACGCATTGCAAAATAATTATGATATTATTTTTGAAATGGATGCGGATTTTTCCCACGATCCAAATGAATTAAAAAACTTTTTAATTGCAATTAAAGATAATGATCTTGTTCTTGGTAGTAGATATATTAATGGTGTTCGTGTTCTTAACTGGCCAATGGCAAGATTGCTTTTAAGTTTTTTTGCTAGTGTTTATACAAGAATTATAACAGGAATGCCTGTAAAAGATGCGACCGGCGGATTTAAGTGTTTCCGCAGAAATGTTTTGGAAGCAATTGATCTGGATAAGGTTAGATCGAACGGTTATTCATTTCAAATTGAAATGACATTTAAAGCATACTCAAAGGGATTTAAGATTAAAGAAATTCCCATCGTGTTTTCTGATCGTATTAAAGGACATTCAAAAATGTCCAAAAAAATTGTTCGCGAAGCAGTAACAATGGTTTGGAAGCTTAGACTTCAACATATGTTTGGCAAATTGTAAGGGTTATTTTATTGGATCTTTCAATAATCATAGTAAACTACAACGTAAAAGAATTCCTACAGAATTTAATTCACTCCATAGAAAAAGCTTCATCCAATCTTAAAAAAGAAATTATTATAATTGACAATGCTTCTGATGATGGAAGTGTTGACTTTATTAGAGAAAAATTTCCACTAATAAAATTAATTGCAAATCAAAAAAACCTTGGATTTGGAAAAGCTAATAATATTGGCTTAAAAGAAGCTCAAGGAAAATATATTCTGTTAATCAATCCAGACACAATTGTTGCAGAAGATACATTTGAAAAGATGATAAAGTTTTTTGAATTAAATCCTTCTGCTGGCTTAGCAGGATGCAAAATCTTAAACCCTGATGGAACATTACAGCTAGCCTGCCGAAGAAGTTTTCCAGGTCCATGGACTTCATTTACAAAGGTTACAGGACTCAGTTCTATATTTCCGAATAGTAAAATATTTGCACGTTACAATCTTACTTATCTTGATGAAAATCAATCTTACGAAGTGGATGCAATTTCCGGTTCGTTTATGATGATGCGAAAAGAAGTTTATGAAAAAGTAGGTGGATTTGATGAACAGTTTTTTATGTACGGCGAAGATCTGGATTTATGTTATCGAATTCAAAAAGATGGATTTAAAGTTTATTATGTTCACTCAACACAAATAATCCACTACAAAGGTGAAAGTACCAAGCGAAGCAGTTTTGATGAAACAAAAGTTTTTTACAGTGCAATGCATCTTTTTGTTAAAAAGCATTTATCAAGTTCTTTGCTTGTTGAGATTATATTAAGAAGTGCAATTGCTGTAAGAAGTGTTTTTGCTTTTATTGGTGCGAGAAAATTAGTAATTATTTCAGTTATTCTAGATTTTATCGTTTTCGATTTGTGTTTGTTCGCCTCCGAAAAAATATATCATAGCCTCAGCAACTGGGGAGGCTTCCCTGATTTTGCAATTCCTATTGTTTATTCCGTACCTGCATTAATACAGATTATGGTTTCGTTTGCAATAGGCAATTACAAAAAAGACCGATTGTCTGTATCAAAAACAATGCTTTCCATTTTAATTAGTTTGCCAATTCTAACTTCATTAACATTTTTCTTTAAGGATTTTGCATTTAGCCGTGCAATTGTTCTGATAACTTATGTATTTCTGCTAGTTGCTCTTTCATTATGGCGAATTGTTTTTAAGATCGTCTTAAAAAAAGATTTGGTTGATGATGATTTAAAACAAAAAAGAACACTGATTGTAGGCCTGAATGATAATGCTATTCAAATCGGTAAAAAGATTAAAAAGAAAAAAACGGATAGAAGAAGTGTTATAGGATTAATCGGATTTTCAAATAAGAATATCGGGGAAAAGATAGACTCTTTTGATGTTATAGGAACGGATCAGAATATAAAACGAGTGATAAAGGATAATAAAATCAACGAAGTGATATTTTCATCCGGAGATTTAACTTATAATAAAATGATGGAGATTGTTTTAAAATGCCGCGAAGAAAATGTGGAGTTTAAAATAGTAGGAAGCAATCTTGATTTTATTGTTGGTAAAACAGCGGTTACAATGCTTGATGATTTGCCTGTAATTGAATTGAGTTATAACATTTCGATGCCGCAAATGAGATTTTTGAAATCAGTTTTTGATTTATCTATAGTTATCCCTTCTTTGTTTTTGATTTATCCTTTTATATTTTTCAAGAGCAAACTGGCGCAATCGCAATCTGATTTTACTAAATTTGTTTTAGGTTTTCCCAAAGTATTAAGCAGAAGCGCTAGTTTGGTGGGCCCTGATTTAACTAAATCAATTAGTGATAATTTTTTAGGGAGAACAGGTTTAACCGGATATTGGTATATTGAAAATGAGAATCCTGAAGAAATAGAAAAATTGAATTTTTATTACGCAAAAAATCAGAACATTTGGCTCGATTTAGAAATACTTGCTAAATCGTTAAATAAAATGTGGAGCAAAAAGTAAAGATGGCAAAAACAATTTTAGATTTTGAAAAACCAATTTATGAATTAGAGTCTAAATTAGATGAAATGAAAAAATTCTCCGATAACCTTGACATCGAAAAAGATGTAATAAGGCTCGAAGAGAAAGTAAGACAATTGAAAGAAGAATTATACAGAGACCTTTCCAGATGGCAGCGTGTGCAATTAGCTCGTCATCCTGAAAGACCTTATACACTCGACTACATTTATGACATGACAGAATCTTTTGTTGAGCTCCACGGTGACAGGGCTTTCAAAGATGATAAAGCTGTTGTCGGTGGACTCGCATCAATTGGTCAGCATAAAGTTGTAATTCTGGGACAGCAGAAGGGGCGAGACACAAAGTCCAACGTTTTCAGAAATTTTGGTATGATGAATCCGGAAGGTTACCGAAAAGCTTTGCGCTTATTTAAACTTGCTGAAAAGTTTAATAGGCCTGTTATTACTTTGATAGACACTCCGGGTGCTTTTCCTGGTCTTGAAGCCGAAGAACGAGGACAAGCAGAAGCCATTGCAAGGAATTTATTTGAGATGAGTAAACTTAAAGTTCCGATTGTTGTTGTGATAATTGGTGAAGGCGCAAGCGGCGGGGCTTTAGGAATCGGGGTAGGAGATAGAATTTTAATGTTAGAAAATTGCTGGTATTCGGTTATTAGTCCTGAATCCTGTTCTTCCATTTTGTGGAGAAGCTGGGAATATAAAGAGCAAGCTGCTGAAGCACTAAAACTTACGGCACCTGATTTATTAGAGCAGGGAATAATTGATAGAATAATTAAAGAACCATTAGGCGGCGCACACAAAAATCATAAAGAGGCCGCAGATAATTTGAAAGCAGCCTTGATTGAAGAACTTGATGAACTTATAAAAATCAAACCAGAAAAACTTGTTGATAATCGTATTGAAAAATTTGGTAAGATGGGCGTTTTTACTGAATAGTATGAGATTAATCAATTTCAAAATTTTAAATCCCGATTAGCTCGGGATTTTTTTATTTTATCATATTAAAAATTTAATTAGAATTATATGCAGAAACATTTTACCGAACTTAGAGTTAGATATGCAGATACTGATCAAATGAGATTTGCATACAACGGAAAATATTTTGAATACTTTGAAGTCGGAAGAACTGAAATGATGCGTGAAGTTGGATTGCCTTATGAAGTGATTGAGAAGAGCGGATTTTTTATGCCTGTTATTGAAACTAAAATCCATTTTTTTTCTCCCGCTTTTTATGATGAACTTTTAGTTATTGAAACTCGAGTTGAAAAATTACCAACTGTTAAAGTTCATATTGATCATATTATTAAGGCCAAAGAAAGAGATGTAGTTATATGTGAAGGATATGTGGAATTAGCTTTTCTTGATGCTAAAACAAACAGACCAACACGTGCCCCAAAGCTTTTTATTGATGCTGTAAAAAAATACTACGAGTAAAAATGGATAAATCAGTTTTAAAAATTATTTCAAATGCACTTAAAGAAGATGTTAAAAACGGTGACATCACAACCAAAATCACGATTTCAAAATCCAAAAAAGCTATTGGAAAATTTCTTATAAAAGCAGATGGAATTATTGCTGGATTAGAAATTGCAAAAGCAGTTTTTAAAACCGTGGATCCAAAAATAAAATTTGAAATAAAAATTAATGATGGTTTTAAGGTTAAATATGGTGATGTCGCTGCAATAGTTTCAGGAAAAGCTCAATCATTATTAACAGCTGAAAGAACTGCATTAAATTTTTTACAGCGAATGAGCGGAATTGCAACCTCTGCAAAAAATTATTCTGAAATGGTTAAACACACAAAAGCAAAAATTATTGATACACGTAAAACCGTTCCGGGTCTGCGTGCTTTAGATAAGCTGGCTGTTAAGCTCGGGGGATGTGCAAATCATCGTATTGGTTTGTATGATATGTTTTTAATTAAAGATAATCATATTGAAGTAGCTGGTTCAATCACAAAAG
>CALLZX010000207.1 GCA_937858935.1 uncultured Ignavibacteriales bacterium
TAACCTCCGCTAAAAATAATCTTAAATTTTTAACCCTAGAGCAGGATTCTTTAGGCGGAACTGTTTTTAGTTTTCCGCGTGCAAAAATTGTAATGACGGCTCCAATGGATTTGCCACTTTGGGGAAAAGTAAAATTGGTTGAGACTAATAAATCCGAACTACTTGATTTATGGCAAAACGTTCTTACAAAAAATAATATTTCAATTAATGAGCAAGAAAAAGTTGTTGAAATTATTAAACAGGATAATCTTTTTATCGTTAAAACTGATCAGGAACATTACACTAGTAAAGGAATTATACTTGCGATAGGGCGAAGAGGTTCTCCCAGAAAACTTGGGGTTCCCGGAGAAGATAAAGGAAATGTTTTTTATAGATTGTTAGAACCAGAATTGATTCACGATAAGGATATTCTTGTTGTTGGCGGCGGTGATTCAGCTGTAGAAGCAGCAATGTTGCTTGCTGATGAAAAGAATCGTGTTACTCTATCTTATAGAGGTGATACTTTTTCAAGATTAAAACCAAAAAATCTTGATCGTATTAATGACTACATTAAAAAGAAAAAAATTAAACCGCTATTTGATTCAAATGTTAAAGAAATATTTAATGATAGCGTAATCTTTACATTTAATAATTCTGCAAATGAATTAAAAATTAAGAATGAATTAACTTATGTATTTGCCGGCGGAATATTACCTACAAGTTTTCTTGAAGGAATTGGGATTAAGATAACAAAGAAATTTGGGGATGCTATATTAAAGCATAAATAGAAAATTGAAATACATTCTTTTCATATTGATGTTTTCTGTTCGAATGATTGCACAAATCTCTCCCGGTGATCTGACAAAAGCACATGCCGATTTGGAAGGAATTAGTAATTGTACAAAATGTCACGAGATTGGTGAGAAAGTTTTAAGCTCAAAATGTTTGGATTGCCACAAGGAAATTAAATCACTGGTAAGTGCAAATAGAGGTTACCATGCTTATTCTGAAGTTAAGAAAAGGGAATGTGCATCTTGCCATAATGAGCATCATGGAAGAAATTTTAGAATAATTAATTTCGATAAAGATGATTTTGATCATAATAAAACGGGCTTTAAACTCACTGGTGCACACTATAAAAAAGAATGTCAAGACTGTCATCAATCAAAATATATAACCGATAGTAAGTCAAAAAAGAAAAGTAAAACTCATTTAGGTCTGGATCAGAAGTGTGTTTCGTGCCATGAAGATAATCATCAAAAAACACTAGGAAATGATTGCAGTAATTGTCATAATGCGGAAAAATTTAAACCTGCTGCAAATTTTGATCATAACAAATCAGATTTCAAACTTGAAGGCGGACATTTAAAAGTTGAATGTTCAAAATGTCATCCGGCAGAAAGGAAAAACGGTAAAGATTTTACTAAGTACAAAGGATTAAAATTTGGAAATTGCTCAGCTTGTCATACTGATGTGCATAAAGGTGCATTTGGCGCGGATTGCAAATCCTGCCATAGCGTTAATGGATTTAATATAATCAATCAGCAAAACTTTGATCATAATAAAACAAAATTTCCATTACTCGGCAAACATCAGACAGTAAAATGTAATGACTGTCATAAAGGTGATCAAAAAAAGAAACCATTTTTTTCAAAGTGCCTCAATTGCCATACTGATTATCATAGAGGTGAATTTATAGTTAACGGAGTAGTTAAAGACTGTAACTCCTGCCATTCTGAAAAATCATTTCAGGTTTCAAGCTTTTCAATTGAAGAACATAATAAAAGCAAATTCCAATTAACCGGTGCTCACTTAGCTGTTCCATGCAAAAATTGTCATCTGCAAGAGAAGGAATGGCATTTCAAAAATGTCGGGTTAAAGTGCATAGATTGTCATAAAAATGTTCATGGTACCGAGCTGGTTCAGAAATATTTACCGCAAAATAATTGTACCTTATGTCATCAAACAGAGAATTGGAGCACTATTACTTTTGATCATAATAGCACAGAATTTGTGCTATTAGGCGAACACAACTATGTAACCTGCGGAAATTGTCATGTTACAGCAGATGAAACCGAACAGAAAGTTTATAAATTTTCATCCCTAAATAACAATTGCGAACAGTGTCATAAAGATATTCATTTTGGTCAGTTTAAGGTTGATAAAATAACAACCTGCGAAAAATGTCATACATTTAACGATTGGAAGCCGGAAAAATTTGATCATAATAAAACAAAATTTTCTCTGGATAATGCTCATAAAAAAGTTGCGTGTGTCAAATGTCATCCTTCAATCACTGAAAATGGAAATAAATTTTTTGTTTACAAGTTAAAAGAATTTAAATGCGCTACTTGTCATACCAAATAATATTTTTTCTTTTTACTATCAGCATATTTGCTCAGTCACCACACGGAGATAGCTTTGATGTTGATTGTTCGAATTGCCATACTGCAGATAGCTGGAAGATAGACCTTACCAAAATCGACTTTGATCATTCAAAAACTAATTTTTCATTAATCGGTCAGCATATAAACTTAGATTGCAAATCGTGTCATGAATCTTTAGTTTTTTCAAAGATGGAAAAAGAATGCGTTTCCTGTCATAAGGATATTCATCAAGCTACGGTTGGATTTGATTGTGCAAACTGTCATACCCCTGGAACCTGGATTGTAAAGGATATAGTCGGTCTTCATCAAAAGGGAAGATTCCCGTTGCTTGGCGCACATAAAATGGCAGATTGCGCTCAATGTCATTCCGGTTACGCAGAGCTTAATTTTGAGCCTCTAAATATTGATTGCTATTCTTGCCATCGACAGAATTATGAATCAACACAGAATCCAAATCACGTAGCCGCAAATTTTACAACTGAATGCCAGGATTGCCATAACATCAGCTCGCTTTCGTGGAGTGTTACCAATGTAGATCATAGTTTCTTTCCACTTGTAGGCGGACATGCATTACCAAGTTGTTTTTCATGTCATCAACAGGGAGGAAATTTTTCAGGACTATCACAAGAATGCTATTCTTGTCATCAACAGACTTATGAGGCAACACAAAATCCAAACCATATTGCTGCTGGAATGCCAACAACCTGTGAAGTCTGTCATACAATCCAAAGCTGGGCACCTGCTCAATTCAATCATAATTTAACTGCTTTTCCATTAACTGGAAAACACATCGATACTGATTGTTCTAATTGTCATATGAACGGATTTACGGGAACCCCAACAAATTGCTACGCTTGTCACCAACAAGATTATCAAAATGCTAATGATCCAAATCATGTAGCTTCACAATTTCCAACTGATTGCAGTTTATGCCATTCAACGTCAGGTTGGGAAGGTGCGACTTTTGATCACAACCAAAGTAATTTTCCTTTAACTGGCAGCCATATTCAGACTGCATGTGCAAGTTGTCATACAAGCGGATATACAGGCACACCAACAGATTGTTATACTTGCCATACAACAGATTATAATAACACAACAAATCCAAATCATGTAACAGGAAGTTACCCAACAACTTGTGCAGATTGTCATTCCACAACAGCATGGCAGCCAGCAACGTTCGATCACAATGGAACTCAGTTCCCATTAACAGGTGCACATATAACAACAACTTGTCAATCGTGTCATCAATCCGGATACACAGGAACACCAACAGAATGTTATGCTTGCCATACAACCGATTATAATAACACAACAAATCCAAATCACATTGCAGTAAGTTTTCCAACAACTTGCGTGGATTGTCATTCAACAACAGCCTGGCAGCCGGCTACGTTTGATCACGATAATCAGTACTTCCCGATATATTCCGGTGAGCATAATGGAAAATGGAACCAATGTTCAGAATGTCATACAACTCCAAATAACTATAGTTTGTTTTCCTGTATAGATTGTCACGAACACAATAGAACGGATATGGATGATGAACATCAGGGAGTTCAAGGATACATATACAATAGTGCAGATTGTTTTGCTTGTCATCCACAGGGAAGATCAGAAGGAGCATTCAATCACGCAACATCAAGTTTTCCATTAACAGGAAATCATCTAACAGCAAGTTGTGCTGATTGTCATCAAAGCGGATATTCAGGAACATCGTCATTGTGTTCAGATTGTCATATAACTTCATACAACACTGCAGTAAATCCAAATCATACGGCGGCTGGTTTATCAACAGAATGTTCCACTTGCCACAATGCAAATGGATGGACGCCATCAACATTTGATGATAGCTCAACAGGTTTTACATTATTGGGTGCACATCAGCCATTGCAATGTTCGGGCTGCCATAGTGGAACTACAACAGGATTAACGAGTGATTGCGTAACTTGTCATCAAGCAGATTATAATTCAGCAGCAAATCATACAGCACAGGCATATCCAACAAATTGTGAAATGTGCCATAACTCAGTAAACTGGAATGAAACAACATTTGATCATCAGACAACAAGTTTTCCATTAACAGGTGCTCACATAACAACAGATTGCCAGTCTTGTCATCAAACAGCTTATACCGGAACATCGGCGGAATGTTTTGCTTGTCATCAAACTGAATATAATAGTACAACAAATCCTGATCATACAGCATTAGGTTTTCCAAATACTTGCGGCGTATGTCATTCAACTGCAGCATGGCAGCCAGCAACATTTGATCATAATACAACTCAGTTTCCATTAACAGGTGCGCATACAACAATAACATGTCAATCATGTCATAGTTCAGGATATACAGGAACACCAACAGATTGTTATGCTTGTCACACAGCAGATTATAATAACACAACAAATCCAAATCACGTAACAGGAAGTTACCCAACAACTTGTGTGGATTGTCATTCAACAACAGCGTGGCAGCCAGCAACATTTGATCATAATACAACTCAGTTTCCATTAACAGGTGCGCATACAACAATAACATGTCAATCATGTCATAGTTCAGGATATACGGGAACACCAACAGATTGTTATGCTTGTCATACAACAGATTTTAATAACACAACAAATCCAAACCATGTAACAGGAAATTTTCCAACAGCTTGTGTAGATTGTCATTCCACAACAGCCTGGCAGCCAGCAACGTTCGATCATAATACAACTCAGTTTCCATTAACAGGTGCGCATACAACCGCTACCTGCCAATCATGTCATCAATCAGGTTATAATAATACGCCAACAGATTGTTATGCTTGTCATACAGCGGATTACAATAACACAACAAATCCGAATCATATTGCAGCAAACTTTCCAACAACTTGCGTGGATTGTCATTCAACAACAGCCTGGCAGCCGGCTACGTTTGATCACGATAATCAGTACTTCCCGATATATTCCGGTGAGCATAATGGAAAATGGAACCAATGTTCAGAATGTCATACAACTCCAAATAACTATAGTTTGTTTTCCTGTATAGATTGTCACGAACACAATAGAACGGATATGGATGATGAACATCAAGGGGTTAACGGTTATGTTTACAATAGCATAAATTGTTATGATTGTCACCCGGATGGAAATGATAGACCAATGTTGTTCGATCATTCAATGACTGAATTTCCATTAACCGGAGCTCATATAAATGTAGAATGTGCCCAATGCCATACTTCAAATCAAAATAGAATATCAACTGAATGTGTTGCTTGCCATATGCAGGATTATTTGAAGACTGTAAATCCTAATCATCAATCAACTGGCATTTCCACGGATTGTATTTCTTGCCACAAAACAAATAATTGGAATTCAACTTTTAAAATATTGCAAGAGAACAGAGAATTTTAATGCTAAATAAGATTAACATAATTTTATTTTTTATTATGATTTCTTTTTCAGTTAATGCTCAGCAAACTATAAAAGAAGGCAAGGTGAGCTATAGTTCATCTGAACTTGTTTATGTTGAATTTGGTAGTACTGAAGGTATATCTGTTGGTGATACACTTTTTAATAAAATCAAAAACAAATTTAACCCGGTTTTAAAAGTTAAGTATCTCTCAAAGAGTTCTCTATCAGGGGAAAACTTAACCACTAAAAATATTGATGCCGGCACTATAGTATCTGCATTCGTTGTTATAAAAGATTCAACTTCAATTGCAGATATTCAAAATAACTTACAAACAGAACTGGTCCTTCCTGTTATCGTTGAACCTGTAACAGCCCCAACAGATGAATTTGTAAAACAAGAAGTTTCGCTCTCTAAAACTGATGGCAGGTATTCAGTTCAGTCTTATACTAATTTTTCTAATAATGAAACCAGATACGATTATCAACGCTGGAGACATTCATTAAGATTTACTTCTCAAAGAATTGCTGAATCAGGGTTTTCATTTTCCAGTTATGCAATATTTGCCTACAAAGCAGATGAATGGAACCTGGTTGCAGATAACTTTAATACAGCGTTAAAAGTTTATGATTTAAATCTAAAATATGAGTTTGATAGAACCGCTAGAATTTGGGCTGGTAGATTTATAAATAGTAAAATATCAAACATAAGCACAATCGATGGATTGATGGTAGAGAAATCATTTTCATCTTTAACATTTGGATTAGTTGCAGGCTCACGTCCCGATTTTTCAGATTTTAGTTTTAATCCAAAGTTATTTGAGTTCGGAGGGTATGTAAGTAAGATCGATTCTTTTAGTACGGGAATTATGGAGAACACAATATCAGCTTTTAATCAAACTAATAATTCTAAAACCGATAGAAGATTTTTATATTTTCAACACACAAACAGTGTCATAAAAAACACATTTCTTTTTGCTTCTGCCGAAGTTGATCTTTACAAAATAGTTGATAGCACAGAACAATCAGATTTTGATCTTACCGGCTTATTTTTTTCTGCAAGATATGCACCTGTTAGAGAGTTTTCGTTAAGTGTTTCTTATGATGCAAGAAAAAATGTTATCTATTACGAAACTTTCAAATCTCTATCTCAAACTATTCTAGAAAACGAATTGCGACAGGGTTTTAGAGCAAGAGCCAGTTTTAAACCAATAAACAATTTATTCTTTAGCCTACAATATGGGTATCGATACAGAAAAGGGGATATTAAAGCCAGCACAAACTACGGTGCCAACTTAGGCTATTCTATGATTCCAACAATTGAATCATCTGCAAATATTAATTTTAATAGAATAGTAAGCAGCTATGTTGATGGATATGTTTATTCCGCGAATCTTTCTAAATCATTATATACATTAAAATCAGATTTATCTTTAGGATTTAGAAAAACGATTTATAATTTTGCAAACGGTGCAAGCAAATTAGAAGAAAATGCAATCCTGGTTGATTTATCTTTAAATGCATTTAAACCTTTTTCATTTTCATTGAGTTACGAAGGAGTTTTTGAATCAACAAAAACTACTGGCAGAATTCTATTTGATATAACTACAAGATTTTAAAATCACTCAAACAAATCATCCTTTCCAAATAAACTATTTATATCTATTTTTGTCTCAAACAAGAGATAAAGAAAATGTTTGAATACGTTGGCGCTATACATATGCATTCCACTTTTTCTGATGGAACTGGTGAAGTTCCTGATATAGCAAAATTTGCAGATGAAGTTGGATTGGATTTCATCATGCTTACTGATCATAACACTTTGCGTGCATTGCAGGAAGGCTTTGAAAAGTGGTATGGAAATACTTTGCTTTTGGTCGGTTGTGAAATAAATGATAAAGAGAATAGAAATCATTACTTAGCATTCGGAATTGATGAAGCATTTTCGACTAGAACACCAGCAAAAAAGTATGTGGCAAAAGTTAAAGAGCTTGGCGGCATTGGATTTTTAGCTCATCCGCACGAAAAAAGAAAACATAAAGAACATCCAGCTTATCCCTGGATTGAGTGGGATACTGAAGATTTTACAGGAATCGAAATCTGGAATCATATGTCTGAGTGGGTTGAAAATCTAACAGAAGATAATAAATACAGATCTTTTCTTCATCCGTTAAGAACAATTATAGCTCCACCAGAAGAAACATTAAAAGTTTGGGATGAATTAAGTTTAAAAAGAAAAGTAGTTGGCATTGGTGGAATTGATGCGCACGCACATAAGTATAATCTTGTTGGATTTTTAGAAGTAGAGATATTTCCGTACAAAGTTTTATTCAAATCTATTCGAACACACATACTTATCGATGAAGCAATCAAAAAAGGCAAGAGTACAAAAGATATTGAAACAGCTAAGTGGCAAATCTATAATTCGCTTAAAGAAGGAAGATGCTTTGTAGCAAATGATTATGTCGCAGAATCAAAAGGGTTTAGATTCTATGCAGAATTTGAAAACATTAAATATCAGATGGGTGATACAGTCCCTGATCATAAAAATATAAAGTTAAAAATATTTTTACCAGGGATTAGTGCGGAAATAAGATTGCTTCGCAACGGTCATATTGTAGAAACCAATAATGGAATTGATGCAGAATTTGTTGTAAATAAAAAGGGCGCTTATCGTATTGAAGTTTATAATGAGGAGCGGGCCTGGATTTTCTCAAATCATATAAGAGTTAATATATAGATCGTAACACTTTCCTTACTCTCAGAATTCCTGATTGAATCTTTTTTATTTCTTCTGAATCATACGGGCAACAAAAAATAAAAAGGACTTACAAAATGTTAAAAACAAATCTTACGCACGTAATCTCAGAAAAAGATCACTCTGAACTATTAACCAGTAATGAAAATGTGATGATATGCTGCGGCAGAATGGGGCCAATGTGTATTCCTGTATATGAGGTTATGGAAGAGCTTGAAGGCGAATATAAAAACATAAAATTTGCAGATATGGAATTTGACTCTCCGGATGCTAAAATTATAAGAAATTTACCAGAGTGCAGAAGTTTTCAGGGTTTGCCTTTTGTTGTTTATTATAAAAACGGCCAAGTAGTTAAAGCAACAAGCAGTATTCAATCAAGAGATCAGATTACTTTAATTCTTGATGAACAATTTAGTAAGTAAATATTTTGTCAAGTATAAGATGACATTTTGGGATAGATGTCATCTTTATCATTAATAATCGAGAAAATTATGGATAATCATTTTGATGTAATAGTTATTGGCGCTGGTGCCGCAGGTTTAACAGCAGGGATTTATCTATCACGAGCAAAAGTTAAAACTCTTATTCTTAACGAAGGTGCAGTTGGAGGGCAAATGGTGCTTACTCACGAGATTGCGAACTATCCTGGTGTAGAAAATATAAGCGGATATGAACTAGCACGCCTAATGAAAACTCAAGCACAAAAGTTTGGATGTATAATTAAATCTAATATTAAGATTACATCTTTAGATCTTAATGATGAAGTGAAAAAAATTATTGTAAACAATAAAGATGTTTATACATCAAATGCTATAATCATTTCAACTGGTGGAAAATCCAGAATGATTGGGTCAATTGGTGAAAATGAATTTAAAGGTAAAGGTATTTCTTACTGCGCAACTTGTGATGGCGATTTTTTTCAGGATAAAGAAATAATAGTTGTTGGTGGTGGTAACTCAGCTCTGGAAGAAGCGGTATCATTAACAAAATATGCTTCCAAAGTTACTATTATTCACCAGTTTGATCATTTTCAAGCTTTGGAACATTATGTTGATGAAGCAAAGAATAATGAAAAGATAAATTTTATTATGGAATCCAAAATAATTGAGTTTGTTGGTAATGAAAAACTTGAATCAGTAAAAGTACAATATCAATCAACAAGTGAAATAACTGAAATGAAAATTGATGGTGTCTTTATTTTTATTGGATATGTTCCAAATACAGAATCACTTGAAGGATTGATTGAACTAAATCAATGGAAAGAAATTGTTGTAGATAAGGATATGAAAACTAATATTGCAGGAGTTTTTGCTGCTGGTGATTCAATTCAAAAAAAATACAGACAGGTAACCACTGCAGTTGCTGATGGAACTATCGCCGCATTAAGTGCAGCTGATTATATAAATAGTTTGAAAAAAGTTGAAGCTGAACAGCTTAACTGATAATAAAAAATGCAAAATAAAAATCATTGGTATGATGGCTGGTTCTACGATAATCTGATTGCACCTAATCAGGATAGAATGTTTGGTGAGATTAAAAATCTTATTGAACCAAACTCGAGCGTAATTGATGTTGGCTGTGGTACTGGAAGATTTTCATTTTCAATCGCTGATAGAACAAATATGGTTGTTGGGGTTGATTTATCAAGTAAGAATATAATCACAGCTAATCAAACACTACAGAGAAATCCAAATAATAAAATTTCATTTCTTCATACCAATCTTGCAAATCTTATATCGCAAAATCATCATTTTGATTACGCTGTGATGACTTATGTAATTCACGAAGTAAATTCTGAAGACAGAATTCCTTTGATGAATGAGATGGCAAAAATTGCAGACAAAATTATTATTGGTGATTATCTTGTTCCTACTACTAAAGATTTTTGGAGTATTTTAAACAATATTGTGGAATTCCTAGCAGGGAATGAACATTTTTCAAACTTTAAGAATTTTGTTACTGATAAAGGTTTGCGTGGCCTTGCAGAGAAAACTGAATTGAAAATAATTCAGGAAATAAAAAACAAACCTAAAACTAGCCAGATTCTTCTATTAACGAAATAAAGTTTTCTGTGTCTTCCAACCTCAGATAGTCTTTTACAAAAGAATATAAATTGTTGCAGCCAGTAATTTAAGTGCATTTAACAAGTAGATTCCTAATCAGCTATTATTAAACTTTTAATTGATTTTAGAAACCTTTGGAAGATTGGGCACTTTAGTATTAAATTTGCCCCAGTTTTTTTTATGAATCACACAGGAAAAAGTAATGTTAACAAAACAGAAGAAGCTTTCAAGAAAAGAGATAAAAGAAGATAAACTCGTAGAATTTTACTACAAATCAATATCTTTCTTCGAAGAAAATAAAAATAGGATTTTTACTTATTTAGGAGCAATTGCATTAGTTGTTGTTGCTGTAATTCTTTTTATGAATTACCGAAGCGGACAAAATGAAGAAGCTGCCGGCCATTTATCTAAAGCTATGGATATCTATGATATGGGTGATTTTCTAGGTGCAGTTGAAGGTAAGAAGGATGTTAAATTATTGGGATTAAAGGAAATCGTAGCTCAATACGGTAGTACAGAAAATGGAGAAACGGCTAAAATTTACCTTGCAAACAGTTATGCTAATCTAGGTAAAACAGATGAAGCACTTAAATACTATGAGGATTACAGCGGAGATATTGATATTTATGTAGCTGCATCTTTAGCTGGACAGGCTGGTTACTATGCTGCTAAGAACGAATTTGAGAAGGCTGCAGATCTATATATGAAAGCATCCAAAGTCTCTAAAGCAGATGTAATGAATTCTGATTATATTTTTCAGGCAGCTGTAAACTATTTTGAAGCAGGGAACAATGAGCAGGCTAAGAATCTTCTTCAAACTATAAAAGATGATTATAAAACCTCAGCGGTTTACTCGCAGGTTGATAGATATCTCACTCAACTAAATTAAGTGATTTTGGTAGATTTTTTATTAAAACCGTGAAGAAATTCACGGTTTTTTGTCAATAATCGTTAAAAAGCTTTTCTTGACATTACAAACTTCTATCTCTATTTTTTTCAAGTCAATTATCAATAATTAATTAGAAACACTATGGCAGACACTTCAGATTTCAGAAATGGTCTTATTATCAGATATAAAAACGACCCTTATGTTATAACAGAATTTCAACACGTTAAACCGGGTAAAGGTGGAGCTTTTGTTCGTAGCACGTTAAAAAATCTTAAAACCGGAAAAGTTTTAGATAACACCTTCAGATCAGGCGAATCTATCGAAATTATCAGAGTTGAGCGCAAAAAATTTCAATATCTTTTTCGTGAAGCTGAGTTTCTTGTTCTTATGGATAATGAAACTTACGAACAAATAAATGTACCTGTTATATTATTCGGAGATTCTGTTGATTATTTAAAAGGCAGTGAAGAGATTGAAATACTTTTTAATGGCGATGATATCATAACTGTTGAACCTCCGATTTTTGCTTACCTTAAGGTTTCAGAGACAGAACCTGGATTTCGTGGGAATACAGCTACCAATGCATTTAAACCTGCAAAACTAGAATCAGGTGCAACAGTTAACGTTCCTCTATTTGTAAATGTTGATGATCTATTAAAAGTAGATACACGTACTGGGGAATATGTTGAACGAGTAAAATCCTAAATAAAGGTAAAACAATGGATCTAAATCTTATAAAAAAACTCATTAAAATTCTTGAATCAAGTGATGTAACTGATCTTGAAATAGAAGAGAATGGTACTAGGGTAAAACTTGCTAAAAAAGTTCGCGTTAATCAGACTGTATCGTATGGACAGCCTCAAATGGCTGCTCCTGTAAATCAGCAGACTTCAGTTTCAGTTTTAAAAACTGAAGATAGAAAAGCTGTTGACGAAAATGCTGGATTACACGAAATCAAATCTCCCATAGTTGGTACCTTTTACAGAGCACCTGCCCCAGATGCAGATTCGTATGCTCAGGTTGGGGATGTTGTATCGGTTGGATCAGTTCTTTGCATTGTAGAAGCTATGAAATTGATGAATGAAATAGAATCTGATGCAAACGGAAAGATTGTCAAAATATTGGTTGAAAACGGTAAGCCGGTTGAATATAATCAACCATTATTCTTAATTCAGGTTAGTTAATCCAATAAGAATTGAGATATTGTGTTTAATAAAATATTAATCGCCAATCGTGGCGAAATAGCATTACGAATTATAAGAACTTGTAAAGAGCTTGGAATTAAAACTGTTGCAGTATATTCCGAAGCTGATAAAGAATCACTACACGTAACTTTTGCTGATGAAGCAGTTTGTATAGGTCCGGCTTTAGGCAAAGAAAGTTATCTTAAAATCCCATCAATTATTTCTGCTGCGCAAATTACTGGCGCAGATGCTATTCATCCAGGTTATGGATTTTTAGCTGAGAATGCTGACTTCTCTGAAATTTGTAAAGAATCTGGTCTAACATTCATCGGACCTTCTCCGGAAATGATTAGAGCAATGGGAGACAAATCTTTTGCTAAAAATACCATGAGAAAAAATGGTGTTCCTGTTATTCCAGGCAGTGATGGAGTTGTTAAAGAAGTGAGTGAAGCAATTAGAATTGCACACGAAGTTGGATTTCCGGTTATAGTAAAAGCATCTGCTGGCGGCGGCGGTAAAGGCATGCGTATCGTTTGGGAAGAAAAAGATTTTGAGAAAGCTTTTCAAACTGCGCAGGCAGAAGCTGAGGCTGCTTTTAGTAATTCAGATGTGTACATAGAAAAATTCTTGGAAAATCCTCGTCACGTTGAATTCCAGATTATGGGTGATAGTTTTGGAAACGTATTTCATTATGGAGAACGTGATTGTTCGGTGCAGAGAAGACATCAAAAATTGATTGAAGAATCACCTTCACCGGCACTTGATGATGAACTAAGAACTAAAATGGGTAATGTTGCTGTACTTGGAGGAAAATCTGTGAACTATCTTGGTGCGGGTACAATTGAATTCTTATTAGACAAGCATAAGAATTTTTATTTTATGGAAATGAATACAAGAATTCAAGTTGAGCATCCGGTTACAGAAACGGTTTACAGTGTAGATTTAGTTAGACAGCAAATATTAGTAGCCGCAGGTCAAAAAGCTGATACACCTCCTCAAACACCTTTTGGGCATAGTATAGAATTTCGAATTAATGCCGAAGATCCTGATCATAATTTCAGACCGTCACCAGGGAAAATAACATCTCTGAACTTACCGGGTGGATTTGGAGTTAGAGTTGATTCACATATTTATCAATCTTATTCGATTCCTCCGTATTATGACTCGTTAGTTGCAAAATTAATTGTTTGGGGAAGAACAAGAGAAAGAGCTATCGCACGCGGTAAAAGAGCCTTAGATGAGTTTGTTATTGAAGGTATTAAGACAACTATACCCTTTCATTTAAAAGTTCTTAACGATCCCCGTTTTATTAGCGGACATTTTGATACTGGTTTTCTTGATAAGTTTAATGCAGATAAATAATTGTTTATTAAGATAAATTTTAAGAGGATAAAATGAGCATTCCAAATAATTTAAAATATACAAAAGAACACGAATGGGTTCTTGTCGAAGGCAATATAGGCACAATTGGCGTTACTGATTATGCGCAAGGTGAATTGGGCGATGTTGTTTTCGTTGATATTGATCCGGCTATAAGCGAAATAAAAAAAAGTGAATCAATCGGAACAATTGAAGCTGTTAAGACTGTGAGTGATATTTTTGCACCATTCACAGGCAAAGTAGTTGAAATAAATGATGAACTAAAAAACAATCCTGAAGTTGTAAACTCCGATCCATATGGAAAAGGATGGATGATTAAAGTAGAAATAAGTGATGCAGCAGAACTTTCAGATCTTCTTGATTCTGGTGCTTATCAAGCGTTAATCGGTCAATAATAATTTTCTTTGAAAACTTTAAAAACAAAATTCGGTTTACCGGATTTTGTTTTTTTTATTTTAAATTAAAGAGATTTAATGAAACAAAAAGAAAAAATACTAATAATAGATTTTGGTTCTCAGTTTACACAACTAATAACTAGGAGAGTTAGAGAAGCCAATGTTTATTCCGAAATTCATTCCCACAAAATTACTTTTGAAGAAATAAAACAATTCAATCCAACCGGTATTATTCTTTCCGGCGGACCGATGAGTGTTTATGATACTGATGCACCTGATCTGGATGAACGAATCTTAAAAATAAATGTTCCGATTCTGGGTATTTGTTACGGTCTTCAGCTAATTAGTAAAAAACTTGGCGGTAAAGTTGAACCCGCAAAAGATAGAGAATACGGCAAAGCAATATTAAACTTGGTAAAATCTTCACCGCTTTTTCAAGATGTAAGTTTAGAATCAAAAGTTTGGATGAGCCATGGGGATTATCTGACTGAGCTTCCAAACGGGTTTGATATTATTGCAAAATCGGATCATTCGCCAATAGGTGCTGTGGCAAATGAATCTGTAAAAATCTATGGAGTACAGTTTCACCCGGAGGTTGTTCATACGGATGAGGGAAGAAAAATAATTCATAATTTTTTATTTGATATTTGCAAATGTTCAGGTAGTTGGACTTCGCACAATTTTATAGAAAACAGTATTGCGGAAATAAAAGAAAAAGTTGGAGACGCAAAAGTTATTTGTGCTCTCAGCGGTGGTGTTGATTCAACAGTAGCTGCAGTTCTTGTTAAGCAAGCGATTGGTGAAAATTTAATTTGCATTCATATCGACACAGGTTTGATGCGTAAGAATGAAAGTTATGAAATAGGAAAAGTTTTTAATGAAAAATTGAATTTGAATCACATTCATATAGATGCCTCAGAAAAATTTATAAGTAAATTACAAGGTATTTCAGATCCTGAGCGAAAAAGAAGAATTATTGGCAACACTTTTATTGAAGTATTCGAAGAAGAAGCAAAAATGATTGATGGCGCTGCGTTTCTAGTTCAGGGAACTTTATACCCTGATGTAATTGAATCAGTTTCAGTAAAGGGCGCTTCAGTTACAATTAAAACACATCATAACGTAGGTGGATTGCCGGAAAAGATGAACCTTAAATTAATAGAACCTTTTCGTGCATTATTTAAGGATGAAGTAAGAAATGTTGGAAGGGAATTAAATATTCCTGAAGAATTCATTGAAAGACATCCATTTCCAGGTCCGGGATTAGCAGTTAGAATTCTTGGTCCTGTAGATCAAGAAAAACTTGATATTTTAAAAGAAGCAGATGATATTTACATTAGTGCAATAAAAAGTGCTGGAATTTATAATGAAATCTGGCAGGCATTTGCTGTTTTACTTCCTGTTCAATCCGTTGGAGTTATGGGTGATGCGAGAACTTATGAATTTGTACTTGCGCTACGTGCTGTAACATCTGTGGATGGAATGACTGCTGATTGGTATAATTTCGAACATGATTTTTTATCTGATGTCTCAAATAAAATCATTAATAAAGTTCGTGGAGTAAACCGAGTAGTTTATGATATAAGTTCTAAACCTCCTGCAACTATTGAATGGGAATAATTGGACGACGAGAGAATAATATTTAAACTCAAACTGGCTTCAGCTTTTATTTCTGAAGGTAAGAATCTTCACGCTGTTCAGGTATATCTAAATCTGATAGAAGAAACAGAAAAAGAAGAAATTTACTTTCACCTTGCCGAATTATATGAGGATATGGGGTTTATTGATTCTGGAAAAAACATTCTATCCAATCTTGTCAGATTAAAAAATAATAATGATGTCACTTTATACTTTGGTCAGTATCTTCTTAGAAATTCCAGGTGGATTGAAGCAATTGAAATATTAAATAGTATTTCTGAAACTACACCTGCTGCATTATTTTTAATTGCATATTCTTATATGATGCTTAATGAGTTTGAACTTGCGAAGGAATATTTTGCAGACTTTATAACTTTTGATGAAAAAAATGATCTTAAGCAGGAAGCAAATCTTTATCTTGCAAAAATTGAATATGAACTGCGTAATTATAATTCAGCTTTAAATTATGCAACAAATGCTCAATACCTTTACTCTGATTTTTGGGAGTTGAATTTGATCCTTGCAAAAGTTTATTACAGTCTTGATATGTTTACTCACGCAGTTAATCCAATTCAAAAAGCCCTTAAACTTAACCCCAAAGATGCATCTGTTCAGGAGTTTGCTGGAAAGATTTATTATCAACTGCAGGATTTTAAAAAAGCAGAAAAGTATTTCTCAGAATTCATAAATTTAAGCTCTGAGGTTTCTGCAGAGATATATACATTGTTGGCAAAGTCTTTTCTTAAGCAAAGAAAAATGGAAGAAGCAAATTTATTCTTTGAACTTGCGTTACAGACTGACCCCGCATATCAACCAGCGATCGCAGGAAAAGGTGCTCTTAATAAATAATACATTGCTATGAAAAGATTACTATTAATTTTAATTACCGCTGTTTCAACTTTATATCCTCAGAACATAACTGTAGATAACGATAAGGATTTTGATAAAGCGCTAAGTTTATATAATTCCAAAAAATACAGCGATGCACTTGATCTCTTTAAAAAGATTGAAAACAGAACGGACAACAATACAAAAAATAGTGTGTCTGGTTTTTTTGTATCAAAAATTTTAATTGAGCAAAAAAAATATACTGAAGCTGAAAAATCCGCTAATAATTTTTTGTTAAAATATCCCAACAGTAAATATGCGGATGAGGTTAAAAATTTATTGATAAAAAATTATGTTGTACAATCGGATTATAATAAAGCGTTCGAATCCTGCATTAACTTTCTCGAATCTTCAAATTCAATTGTTTTTAAAAAAGAGACAAAATCCATTGCAGAAAAAATTGCTTTAAATAATTTGAAGAGTTCAGAAGTCGAAAAGCTAGTTGACAAAAATCCAGCACTGACCTCATTTCTGCTCCTATTAACAGGCAAATTATGTTTAGCTGAAGGTGATGATGCTGATGCCCTGAAGAAATTCAGCGAAATTACATCAAAGCATATTACTTCAGATGAATATGTTGAAGCACTTAATCTTAAAAAAAATTATAGTTCTTTGCAGAGTAATTCTACTTATCCAATTGTGGGAGTTTTACTATCATTGACAGATGAGAATGGAAGAGAGATAGACGCGGCAAAAGAAATCCTCGAAGGTATAAAATATGCTTTTCATGAGTATAATTCAGATCATAGTGAAAAAATTGGAATAGTGATTAGTGATATTCAAAGGGATAAAACAAAAATAACTGAAGCTGCAAGCAATTTTATTGAAAACAATGATATTCGGTGTATAATTGGCCCTGTTTTTAGTGATGATGTTAGAAATGCTCTTAAAGAAATTGATCGATCTAATCTTTGCCTAATTTCACCAACGGCAACAGATGATGATTTAGTTTCATTAAGTGAAAAATTTTATCAAGCAAATCCATCTTTAACTGATCGTGGAAAAATATTTGCACAGTACCTATACTACGTTGAAAATAAAAGAAGTTTAGCTGTGCTAAATTCTATTGAAGGATATTCCCCATTACTTGCAGCAAGTTTCTCTCAAGAGTTTGAACGGCTGGGTGGAAAAATTGCAGCCAAAGAAACTTATAAGAGCAAAAGTTTTTCACTCGCCGAGCAGATGACCAGGATTACAGCAATTTCAAGTTCAATTGGTGGAATTTACGCACCTATATCTGATGGGAGTGATGCAAAAGCTATCCTTTCGCAGATGGTTCAGAGTGGATTAAATATTGATATTTATGGAAATCAAGATTGGTTTCTAGGGAAAGGTTTCGAATCATCACCTGAAATCAGCAACAAACTTACTTTTGACTCGGATTATTTTATAGATTTTAATGATAACGAGTTTAAGCAATTTTCATCATTGTTTAAAAAAATTTCCGGAATGGAAATCAATAGAAATGTTTTATATGGCTACGATACTGCAAAATACATATTAACAGTTCTCAGAAATATTGATCCGACAAGGAAAAATATTAAGTATAAAATGGAATCTGGAATAAGTGTAACTGGTTTTCATAACAACATTTCATTTGATCTGGACAGAAGCAATAAGTTCATAAATATTGTAAGGTTTAACGACGGAGTTTTTGAACTGGTTGATAAATTCCGATCAGGATACTAGCTGAAAGGGGAGTTATGTCTAAAGTAAAAGACCTACCTATAGATGACAGACCTCGAGAAAAATTATTGCTGCGAGGGCCGCAAAATTTAACTGATGCAGAATTAATAGCAATTCTTCTAAGGACAGGTACAAAGGGTAAATCTGTTATTGCTATGTCGCAGGAAATAATTGCAAAAGAAAGTAATCTTGCACAACTAGCGTCAAAATCATCTGCGGAGCTTATAAAAACATCTGGAATAGGCAAAGACAAATCTGCAACATTATTAGCAGCTTTTGAAATAAGCAGAAGAATTTTATCTCAAGCGAAATGGTTTTCTCAGAAAAAAATCACTTCACCTTCAGATGTTGCTGATATATTCATTCCACTCTTGAGAGATGAATTTAAAGAACAGTTTATAGTTGTTTGTCTTAGCTCTGCAAATAAAATAATTAGATATGAAAAAATTTCGTTAGGCAACCTTAACTCAAGTGTAGTTCATCCACGTGAAATATTCAAAACAGCTATTGAGAATAATTCTGCAAGTATAATCCTTATACATAATCATCCCAGTGAGAATCCTGAACCGAGTAATGAAGATATTTCCATAACTAGAAAAATTGTAGAAGCTGGTAAAATGATGGATATCCCGGTTTTTGATCATATAATAATTGCTGGAAGTTCTTATACAAGTTTTGTTGAAAGACGGTTGATCTGAATTTTATCAAAGGGTGAGTTTTATTCACTCCAAAAATGTAATTCTTTTTTCATCCCTTTGCTTAATTGAATTATTTTCTTTGTGTGCATAACTTAGTTTATCAGGGAAATCTAAATGAATACATTGTGTTATTTAGTGTTGTTTTAAGGCGACTTTTCTGTCCTAAAAAAATAACATAATTGTTGATCACAAGGTTTCTTTAATTCATTTTTTTATATAAATTGCACTAAGACAATATGTGTTCTTTACGAAAAAAAACTATTTTACTAATATTTAATCACTAACCATATATATTCGGAGGTATCGAATGAACATAACAAAATCATTGAGAACTGCCGTTTTCTTCGGCAGTATCGCACTTACTACTGCCTTCTTTAGCGGATGCGGCGGATTAAGTGATGCTCAAATAAAAGAATTGAGCGATCTTAAAAGCCTAACTACTTCTCTTGAAGCAGAAGCAAATTCATTAAAAGATGAAAGAGCTAAACTTGAAGCTCAAATAGAAGAAACAAACAGAAAACTTGCTGAATGCGAAAAGCAAAAGGAAGAAGCAAGAGCTAACTTGCAAAAATTGCCTAAATAACAATTAATAAATGATTTTTAAATATATTAAGAGGAAATAATAATGAATTTTAGAGTAAAATTATTAGGAATAGTTTCCTTGCTTCTTCTATTCACTGCTGTAAACTTTGCACAGGAAGAAATGACCAAGGAGCAATGGGAATCTGAAATGGCTACTTATAAAGATAAAAAAGTAGCTCTCGAAAATGAAATCGCTGCTTTAAAGAGTGATATCGACAATCTTAAAGCAATGGATCTTCAAGATCCTGAAGAATGCATAGACGAATTATATCAAATAGTTGGTGCAACACGTAATGATGTTAACAACTACAGAAAAGCTGTTAACGAATTAGATGGTAAGATCAAAAGAAAAGAAGGTCCAAAAGCTGACAGACAAACTGATCTTAACACACTTAAAATGAATAAAATTTCTGCATTACCAGAATTCTACAACAAAGTTCACAATCAAATGCAAAAAGACTTAGACAATTGGGTTGAGGCTCCAACAGATATCAGCTACTCAGTAGTAAAAGGTGATTGTCTTTGGAATATAGCAAAGAAAAAAGAACATTATGGTAATGGATTTGCTTGGCCAGTAATTTATCAAGCAAACAGAGACCAGATTAAGAATCCAGATTTGATTTTCCCAAATCAAACTTTTAAGATCCCTAATCTAACTGAAGAAGAAAAATCAAAATATGAGAAACTAAGAGTAAATTATAAACCAGCTCCTGTTCAATAATTGATTTCTTGTTCTCTTAAATTTATTGTAAGCCCTTATCTTTATTGATGAGGGCTTTTTATATTTAAATCTGAAAATGACTACAGCAGAAAAAAAAATAACACTTAACGGAATTGATATGCTCACACTTCTTGGAGTGAACGACGCAAATCTTAATATTTTAGAGGACCGCTTTAATTCAACTATAAGTGTACGTGGCGATATTGTGAATATTAAAGGTGTTCTTGAGGAAGTTGAGCTGGTTGAAAAAGTTATAAAAGAAATGGCTTACGTTCTCAATACAAGTGGTAGATTAAATAGAAATGATGTCGAAACCATCTTAAATCTCACCGTTGAAGGAAAAGAAATAATCAACGAAGAAGAATTTGATTCGATAGTTCTGTACACTAAAAACGATGTTGTAAAAGCCAAAACTCCTGGACAAAAACAATATTTTCAGACTGCTAATAAAAACGATATTTGTTTTGCTATTGGACCTGCAGGAACGGGAAAAACATATCTTGCTGTTGCGTTAGCCGTTTCAGCACTAAAACGAGGAATTGTTAAAAGAATAGTACTTGCTCGGCCAGCCGTTGAGGCTGGTGAGAGTCTAGGGTTTTTACCTGGTGATTTTCAGGATAAGATAGATCCATATCTTCGCCCATTATATGATGCATTGGATGATATGATGCCTTCAGAGAAATTAAAAGGTTATATAGAAAAAAATATTGTAGAAATTGTACCATTGGCTTATATGCGGGGTAGAACCCTGAACAATGCTTTTGTAATCCTTGATGAAGCACAGAATGCGACCGATGTTCAGATGAAAATGTTTTTAACTCGTCTAGGTGCAAATTCTAAAGCCATAATTACAGGCGATATTACTCAGATTGATTTACCTTCTAAATCAAAAAGCGGTTTGATTCAAGCTAAAGAAATATTAAGCGGAATAACCGGTGTAGGCTTTGTTTATTTTGACAGAGACGATGTAGTAAGGCACAAATTAGTAAAAGATATTATTGATGCTTACGATAAATTTAATGGTAATGGTAAAGGTTAATCAAAACCATTCAGTTTCTTACTTTCATTCCAAAATTTATCCATCTCCTCAAGATTTGATTCATTTATTGCTTTGCCTGTTTCTCTCACTTTTTGCTGCACATAATTAAATCTTTTAATAAATTTTTCATTAGTAAGTCTTAAAGCATCTTCAGGATTTATACCAAGAAATCTTGCATAATTAACCAACGCAAAAAAAACATCACCAACTTCTTTTTCTAATTTCAGGTTTAATTCTTTTAAGTCTTTTTTAACTGAGGTTTGAGACTTTATATTTTCAATCTCATGCATTTCTTCAATCTCTTCTATAACTTTTTTCCAAACATCTTCCTTCTTTTCCCAATCAAATCCAACTTTAGCAGCTTTTTCCTGTAATCGATGTGCCCTTTGCAAGGCCGGTAATTTATGGGGAACTCCATCAAGAACAGATTCACGTCCTTCACTAAGTTTAATTTCTTCCCAGTTCTTTTTTACTTCGTTGGAATCAGCAACTTTAGTTTCACCAAAAACATGCGGATGTCTTCTAATCAACTTTTCCTGAATGGAATCAATAACATCATTTATTGTAAAATGATTTTCCTCTTCGGCTATCTGAGTATGGAAGACCACATGAAGTAATAGATCACCTAACTCTTTTTTCAATTCTACAAAGTTCTTATTATCAATAGCTTCAACAACTTCGTAAGCCTCTTCAATAGTGTTTGCTTTAATGGAATCATTTGTTTGTTCTCTATCCCAAGGACATTCTTTTCTTAATCTTTTAACAATCTCTACAAATTCTGTAAATTTACTTTCAGTCATTAGGTTTCCTTTTAATAATTAGGTTCTAAACAAATTTAAAGAAAAAATACTTAGACATAAGGAGTTATTATGATAGAAGAAAAAATAAAAGAACTTGGTTTTGAGCTTCCAGAGGTTGCAAAACCGTTAGCTGCATATATCCCAGCTAAGCAAGTCGGTAATTTAGTTATGACTTCTGGGCAGGTACCTTTAGTTAACGGAGTTATTAATTATACAGGAAAAGTAGGATATGATCTTTCAGAAGAAGAAGGACAAAAAGCCGCACAAATTTGTGCATTAAACTGTCTGGCGGCTGTTAAAGACGTAATTGGTAATCTTGATAAAATTATTGAAGTTGTGAAACTAACGGTTTTTGTTGCAAGTACTGCAGATTTTACAGCGCAGCCTAAAGTTGCAAATGGTGCTTCAGAATTAATTGGAAAAATATTTGGTGAAAAAGGAAAGCATGTTCGCAGTGCTGTAGGAGTTACTGCTCTTCCGCTTAATGCTTCTGTTGAAATTGAAATGATAGTTAGAGTTGAATAAATAGTTGTGTCTTTTTAAGATTGTAACCAGTTATATATTATATCATCTCCAAATTCGGTTAGTATCGATTCAGGATGAAATTGAATTCCTTGGATTGGTAAGGACTTGTGACGGAGTCCCATAATTATTCCATCATCAGATTGTGCAGTAACTTCTAGGTCGTTTGGGAATGATTCTTTTTCAACAATTAAAGAGTGATATCTCATTGCATTAATATTTTGTTGAATTCCTTTAAAGATAGACTTACTGTCGTGAGCAACTTTTGAAGTTATTCCGTGTACAGGTTTTGTGGCTTTTATTACTTTTCCACCAAAGCACATAGCTATTGCTTGATGACCAAGACAAACTCCAAGAATTGGTATTGATGAACCTAATAGTCTGATAACTTCTAATGAGATTGCAGCTACTTCAGGCCGTTTTGGACCTGGTGAGATAAGAATTTTATCCGGTTTAATTTTAATAATATCACTTACTGAAACCGCGTCGTTACGTTTTACAATCACTTTACAACTAAATTTACCAAGTTGCTGAACCAGATTAAATGTAAACGAGTCGTAATTGTCTATGACTAAGATTTTCATGCATCAAAATAAATAAAATAATCTGTAGAAATAACCGTCAACTTAATGGAAAAATGGGTTTTGCTGCGTCTAAAGTATATTAACATTCATTGACATTAAGTAAGTATTTGTATAAAATCGAAGTGGAAATTTTGAGAAAATTATGAAAAAGCATTTATTTATACTATCTGTGTTATTATCAGTTTCTATCAACGCTCAGTTTAAAGATCCGATTTTTGAAACTGAGAAACCAAAAGATGGAATAATGAATAATTCATCCAATTCATTATTTGGATTTATCAATCCAGATAATTTTAGTATGCATCATTCTATTGGATTATCTTATTCTACAATAGGTAATTACGGAACAAGTTTAGCAACTTATACTAACAGTATGATGTACAAATTCTCAGATAATATGAATATTCAGTTGGATGCTAGTTTTGTAACAAGTCCTTACAGTTCATTAGGTAAGGATTTTCAAAATTCTATCCAGGGAATTTATGTCAGCCGTGCTGCATTTAATTATCGCCCTTGGGAAGATGTATCAATTTCAATTCAGTACCGAAATGTACCAAATTACTTTTACGATCCATTCTACAGATATAATGGTTTCAATAGTAATTCGTTTAATGATGGATTTTTCGGTGCCGGTTACAATTCCTTAATGTATTAATTGTCGGAAAGTATTGTGAAGGATAAAGAAGTCCAGAAAGAAAACATTTCGATAAATCCTAACTCAGAAAAAAATACAAACCTTTTCTTTATTATTGCCTCAGTAATTTTATCTTTGTTTGCATTGTTTTTACTATACTCAATTTTAGATAAAACAGGGATAATAAATTCAGACGATGATAAAAATACTAAACCGCAGAATGTTCAACAATTAATACAGGTAGAAGTATTAAACGGTTGTGGTGTTGCTGGTATTGGAGACGGTTTAACGGATGTTCTTAGATCAAAGGGTATTGATGTTGTTAAGACAGGAAATTATCGTTCGTTTGATATTGATAATACATTTATAATTGATCGACTTGGAAAAATTGAAACTGCAAATCGAGTTGCTGATTCATTAAATCTTGACAAAAGATTTATAATTACGGAAAAAAATAAAAGCTACTTTTTAGACCTTACTATTGTTATTGGAAAAGATTATAAAAATTATTTTTTAAAAAGCGGGAGTTAATATTGGATTCAAAATTATTTGCTGAAAAAATTGCTGATCTTGTTTTTAATAAAAAGGGGTATGACGTTCGTATTATCGATTTACGCAGCCTTACAACATTCTCAGATTTTTTTGTGATTTGTTCTGCTGATTCTGACACACAAGTTAAAGCTATTGCTGATGAAGTTGATAAAAATTTAAGGGACGAAGGAATTAAATGCTGGCACAAAGAGGGATATACAGCTCTTAGTTGGGTTTTATTGGATTATGTGGATGTTGTTGTGCATGTATTTAAGAAGGAAGCACGTGAGTTTTACAATATCGAAAAACTGTGGGGTGATGCACCATCCATAGAAGTAATAGATCCTGAATTAAGAAAAAAAGAAGTGAAACCAAAGGCTAAAACTGCGACTAAAACAACTAAGACGGTTGCAAAAACTGCTAGAAAAAAAGCTACTAAATAAATTATCATCAAACATAAATTGATATCATTTGAAAGAATACCTATACTCCGCATTCAAAGAAGCTGAAAGTAAAATTCCTCAACTAAAAGAAATCCCTATATCTTTTGATATTCCTAAATCAATAGAGCATGGTGATCTATCCAGCAATGCTGCTATGCTTCTTACAAAAATTCTTAAGAAAAATCCCAAAGCTATAGCACAAGAAATTATTGTTTCATTAAATCTTGATAGATCAGTTATTGTAAAGACTGAAATTGCAGGACCAGGATTTATTAATTTTTTCTTTACTTCAGAATTCACTTCAAAAATCATTAAAGAAATTCTTGATAAAAAAGAAAATTTTGGAAAATCTGACAAGTATTTAGGCAAACGTGCAAACGTTGAATTTGTTTCTGCAAATCCAACAGGACCTTTAACAGTTGGGCATGGAAGAAATGCCGTTGTTGGCGATACGGTTGCAAATTTACTTGAATGGATTGGTTATGAAGTTGAGCGTGAATATTATTTTAATAATGCCGGAAGGCAGATGCGTGTACTTGGTGATTCTGTAAAGTTGCGATATCTTGAAACATTAGGTGAAAAGATTACTTTTCCTGAGGATTATTATCAAGGTGATTATATTAAAGAAATTGCAATGCAATTATTTATAAAGCATGGCGATGAACTTCGTAATGAAGATCCAGAATCTATATTTAAAGACACTGCGGAACAGGAAATATTTTTCGATATAAAAAAATCTCTAAAAAATCTTGGTATAAATCATAAAATATTTTTTAATGAAAACACACTTTATGAAGAAGGAAAGATTGAAGAACTCTTAAAGATTTTTAAAGAAAAAAATCTTTCTTATGAAAAAGATGGAGCAATTTGGTTAAAACTTTCTGAACTTGGACAAACGGAAGATAAAGTAATTGTTAAGAATACAGGCGAACCCACTTATCGTCTTCCGGATATTGCATATCATGCCGTTAAACTTGATCGTGGATATGATTTGTTGATTGATCTTTTTGGTTCTGATCACAACGCTACTTATCCCGATGTGATGGCTGGATTGAAAGCAATCGGTTACGATTCTTCAAAAGTAAAAGTTTTAATACATCAATTTGTTACAATTATGGATGGTGGGGAAGTAGTTAAAATGTCTACTAGAAAAGCTAATTATATTACAATTGATGAATTGAATGAAGAAGTTGGAAAAGATGTCGTGCGATACTTCTTTAATATGCGAAACGTTAATTCTCATATGATTTTTGATCTTGCTGTTGCAAAAAAACAATCTGATGAAAATCCTGTTTTCTATCTTCAGTATGCTCACGCCCGTATTAGTTCAATTCTTAGAAGAGTCCAAGAGGAACAACTAGAAGTTACAATTAATCATTTGGACTTATTAACTCATGAAGATGAGCAAGCTTTACTGAAAGTTCTTCACAACTTTAAAGAAGAAGTATTAAATAGTGCAGAGAATTTAGAATCGCATAAATTATGTACCTACCTTTATGATTTAGCAAGTTCCTATCACAGATTTAACAGATCTTGCAGAATTTTAGGAACAGAAAGAAATCTAGCAGAAACACGATTAGCTTTAGCTTACGCAACAATGATTGTTATAAAAAATGGCTTAAGTATTCTCGGTGTATCAGCTCCAGAACAAATGTAAATTAGTCGGCAATTGCTATTGAAGCTGCGTAGACTTTAGAAGCTCCGGCTTCTAAAAGAATTTTGCCGCACTCAGAAATTGTTGCGCCTGTTGTTATAACGTCATCCAGCAACAAAATATTTTTTCCACGGACTTGGGTATTCCATTTCACTTTAAATGCTCCAGAAATATTTTCTTCACGTTCATTTAAATTCATTGTTGTCTGGGATTCTGTGTACTTAATTCTCTTTACGCTTCGGTCTGATACCTTTACTTTAAATATTTTCCCAACACCTTTAGCGATATAGTAAGCCTGATTATATCCACGTTCCGCTTTTTTTAGTTGATGAAGGGGGATTGGAATGATTAAATCAAAATTCCAATTCGTTTTAGAACTCTTTATTTCCGAGGCAAGAAGTTTGCCAAGAAAAATTCCGACAGGAAATTTCTTATCGTACTTTAATGCGTGGATAGCGTGCTGAAGTTCTTTATCTTTTTCAAAAACAAAGGGTGAATAAAATTCACGAATAATATTATTATTCATGAATTTTCTTTCAAACTCTCGTTTAAGTCTTGATGAGTTCGATCTTTGAATTTTGGATAAGCAATCAACACAAATTGTATCCTGATTAACTGAAAGTTTTGTCTTACATGAGCAGCAAAATCTGGGAAGTATAAAATCGAAAAGATTATTTGCAAAATAT
>CALLZX010000208.1 GCA_937858935.1 uncultured Ignavibacteriales bacterium
TACTGCTATTCTTTTAACAAGTTCTTTAACAATGGCATTATCCATAACAGCGATACAAAGAAAACAAAAAGCACTATCAATATTTTTTCAGATGCTTACTATTGTTTTAGCTCTTGGTTTTATGGTTAACAAATATTTTGAATGGACTGCAAAATTTCATCACGGAATTTATCCTGGTTCAGAAACATTACTTGCTCAACCGGCAGGAGAAATAGTTTTCTTTGGCTTGTATTATGTGATGACTGGTTTACACGGTTTGCACGTTTTAATCGGTATGATTTTAATTGCAGTTATGATGCGATTTACTTCTACCGGTATTATCACAAGTGATAGTTATGTTAAATTGGAATCAGCTGGATTATACTGGCACTTAGTTGATATAATCTGGATTTTCTTGTTCCCATTATTCTATCTAATTACATAAGATTTTAAGGCAAATGAATGGAAAATAATCACGAAGAACATTTAGTTCATGCAGAGCATAACCACGGATATGGGGTTTATATCCTTGTATGGATGGCTTTAATGGCTCTTACAGGTGTTACTGTTGCTGTTGCAGGAATCAACTTTGGCGGATTAACTATTGCAACTGCATTAGTCATTGCTTCAATAAAAACTTACTTGGTTCTTACAATATTTATGCACCTAAGAAGTGAAAGTAAGACCTTTAGAGCTTTTGTTGGAGTTGCTTTATTGTTTCTGATAATCTCATTTATTTTATTATTCTCTGATTATTCTTTTATCGTAAGGAATTAAATATGTTTAACGGTGCATCCAATTTTTCACATAATGTTGATGCTGTTTTTCTTTTTACTCTAGTCGTATCAATCTTCTTTCTTGTTCTTATAACAGGATTGATGATTTATTTTGTTATAAAATACAATCGTAAAAGAAATCCAAAAGCAACTAACGTGCACGGTAACATGGGATTAGAAATCGCATGGACTGTAATTCCTACTATTTTAGTTTTGATTATGTTTTGGTATGGATGGATGGGCTATTCAGATATGTCTGACGCTCCAGAAAATGCACTTACCATTGATGTAACAGCCCAGATGTGGAAATGGGGGTTTAAGTATGAGAATGGGAAAATAGCTGATTCATTATACGTTCCTGTTAACAAAGCAATAAAACTTAATCTTACTTCTTTGGATGTTACGCATGCTTTTTATATCCCAGCATTCAGAATTAAGAAAGATGTTTATCCAAACGAGAGTAGAATTGTTTGGTTTCAATCAGATGAAATTGGAAAATATGATATTGCATGTGCTGAGTATTGTGGATTGAACCACTCTTATATGTACAACAAAATAAATGTTCTTTCTGAAAAAGATTTTATTGAATGGTTATCTGCAGATGTAAAATCAGATTCATTAGCTGTCAAAGATTCCACAACCCAATTGATGGGCAACTAAATATTGAAAAATAAATTTCAAATATTTGCTGAGATCACTAAACTACGAATTACAATCTTCGTTACTGTAACAACGATGTTCGGATTTATTGCTGCAACTGATTCAATAAATTCTCACATAATTTTGCCTGCACTTGGTATATTACTTTTAGCTTGTGGTTCTGCAGCCTTAAATCATTACCAGGAAAGAAAAAGTGATGTGTTAATGGAACGTACTAAAAATCGTCCTATACCATCAGGCAAAATTTCCGCAAAATCAACATTGCAACTTTCTATTGTATTAGTATTAATAGGTTCGATCTTACTTTTTATTGGAAGTGGACTTTTAACACTATCACTTGGATTGTTAAATCTAGTTTGGTACAATGCTGTGTATACTCCGCTTAAAAAAGTTTCTCCTCTAGCTATAATTCCTGGTTCATTAGTTGGCGCAATTCCGCCCGTTGTTGGCTGGGTTGCCGGCGACGGAAATATTTTAGATCCACAGATTATATTAATTTCATTTTTCTTTTTCATCTGGCAGATACCCCACTTTTGGTTACTGCTTATGGTGTTGGATAAAGATTATCAAAAAGCTGGGTTCCCAACTTTAACACAAATATTTAGTCAACATCAATTAGGAAGAATTACTTTTGTGTGGATAATTGCAACAGGAGTAACCGGATTGTTACTTCCACTGTTTCAAATTTCACATAATCCATTTGTTAATTACAGTCTTTTTATTGCTGCATTATTATTAGCTTTTAAATCGATAAACTTATTACAACAAACGCACGAAACATCTGCATTCAGATTTGCTTTTAGAAGCATCAACTACTTTGCTTTATTCGTTGTGCTTGTTGTATCAATTGATAAACTTTTTGTTTCATAAATCAAAACAAAGTGAACTGATATGGATTTTTTAGATAAACTAGTTTTACCACAATCTGCGGAACACATAGAGTTATTGCACTATATGCTGATTTTAATTCTTGCTTTATTCGTTCCATTTATAAGTATAATTTTCGGCGGAACTTTTGCATCAATCCATTATGGCAAAAAATTCAGAAAAACTAAGATTCTCTATTACAAAAAGTTTTCAAAAGATATTATTGAATACGTTACAGTTAATAATGGGGTTGGAGTAATTTTAGGGTTGGTACCACTTCTTGCAGCTATACTTATCTTTGCTCAACTTTTACACACCGCACAAATACAAACAGTAAGTTTTCTTTCATTATCATTTGCATTTTTACTGGTTGGTTTGTTTATGATTTATACTTATCGTTACTCGATGATGTTGAACAATGTTATTGAATCAGTATACCTAAATGCCAACATAGATAAGGTTGCTGAAAAAGATTATAGAAAAATAAAAGCTAAATCATCTTATTTAAGTTTAAATTATGGTAAATCAGGTTTAGTGATTTTATTTATCGGAATTTGGTTTTATGTTGCTGCAATAACATCAGTTACAACCTTTACAAGCTGGAATTTTCCTGGAATGATTACGGCTTTAGCGGCCCCTAAAGTTCTATTAAATTTATTAATATTTATTTCTTTTGCATTTACTCTAACCAATGCTGCGATATTATTCATACATCTTTATTGGAATAATTCTAAAAAAGATGAAGACGTCTCTTATACAAAATTTGTAAAAGATATTGCATCAAAGGCTGGATTAAAAGCTTCTATCATACTTCCAATATTAATAGCAATAAATTTATTTTCGTTTCCTGAAACAAATTTATCTGGTTCAATTTTCGTTTACGCGATTGCAAGTATTTTATTAATTTTTCTTGCCTACCACTTCTTCTATATGATTCAGATAAAAAATGATTATCGATTTGGATCATTGATTTTCTTCGTACTAATTTTAGCTTCAGTTGCATTTATAATCAAAGATCAAAAAGCTATGACTAATGCAACAAAATCTCATTCATTGGTTTTAAGTACGGAATACGATAAAATACTAGCTGAATTAAAAGGAGAGGGAACAGTAGTAGCTTTTAATGGCAAAGAACTTTATGATGTTAGATGTGCAAGCTGTCATAAATTTGATCAAAAACTTGTTGGTCCTGCTCACTTTGATGTATTGCCAAAATATGTTGGTAAAGAAGCACAATTAGTTGCTTTCATCAGAAATCCTGTTAAGGTTGATCCCGCATATCCACCAATGCCAAATCCTGGTTTAAAACCGCAGGAAGCAGATGCAATTGCAAAATATCTGTTAGAAGAGTTTGCTAAAAAGAAATAATTTCTGCTTTCAATGAAATATGCACATACATTTATTTCACTTGAATATTTACAATTCAATGCTTATCTGTTATTATTGAAATTAAAATAATTAATTTATTGTTTCATTAAATTATGAGGAAATAATGCTAAGAAAAACTTATACTATAATCTTGGCAGTAACTCTGCTCTTGACCACAAATTTATTTTCACAAACATATCAGGGACCTTCAGCTGGAAGTGTAGATAGTGGTGCTGTTGTTAATACTAATTCATTTCCTGATTTTCCTGTAGAAGGAGATACTGATCCCATTATTCGTGGTGAAATAAATTTGGAAGGCATTAGCAATGAACCACTTATCTTAGAATCAGATGGCAGTACAGTTTTTCCTAACACCTATATTGAAGATATGGCTGTTGGTGATAATCTAAACGCAATTGGTGATAATGCAATGCTTTTAGAGAAATTTAATGTTGCAATTGATAATAACGTTATTCCTCCGGATCCAACGATTGCTGTTGGACCGAATCATGTTATGGTTCTTACTAATAATGGAGTTGGAATTAGAATTTATGATAAACAAGGAACACTTTTAAAGTCGATAAATTCTTCAACCTGGTGGTCTGCGGTATGGCCTTCCCAAAGCGGAGATCCTCAAATATTTTTTGACCATTTTGCTAATAAATGGGTGATGCTGTTTATGCAAGTAGATGACGTGGCTTTAACAGCAGGAAATTTAATTGCATATTCAGATGATGATGATCCTTTAGGTACATGGTATATGTACAGACTAGATACCAAACTGCATGGAACTACAGCATCAAATACTTGGGGTGATTATCCACAAATAGGTTTTGATGAACAAGCTGTTTACGTTATGACAAGGTGTTTTAGTTTTGGTGGAGGTTTTAATTACACTAAGATTAGGATTATCTCCAAAGCTGAGTTATATGCAAGTAATGCTGGTCCGCTTACTTACAAAGATATTTGGGATATAACAGTTCCTGGTTCTGCTACACGTCCTGATGTAATACATCCTTCGTTTCAATTTGGAAATGCAGGTGAGCATTATTTGTTATATGCAAATAGAAGTGGAGGTAATACTTATAGCATATATAAGATCACAAACCCAATTACTTCCCCTACATTATCAGGAGTTAACATCAGTGTTCCTTTTTATGGTGTAACGCCAAACGCTAATCAATTAGGCGGTGGAACACCATTAATTGAAGCAAATGGCAGCCATATGAAGACTGCACCAGTATATAGAGACGGGTTTTTATATGCTACTCATTCAATAAGAAACAGTGTTTACCCAAATTATGCCAGTATTAAATATGTAAAGATAAATGTTGCTACAAATACAGTTGTAGAGAGTGCAGAACTTGGGGCTGATAAGTATTTTTACATTTATCCAGCTATTGCTGTCGATAAGGATGGGAATGTTGGAATTACATGTTCAAGATCCTCAGATGGAGAATATATAGGTTCTTACTTTACTACAAGACGAGCTTCTGATCCAGCAGGATTAAGCAATTCTGGTATGCTGCAACCAGGATTAGGTAATTATATCATCACTTTTGGCGGCACAAGAAACCGTTGGGGCGATTATCTGGGAGTATTTTTAGATCCTGCAGATGAATATAGTTTTTGGATGGTTTCACAATTTGCTTCAGGTACTAATGCATATTCTTGTGTCGTTGGTCAGGTTAGATTACAACCGTTTACAGGTATTTATGTTTATCCTGAAATTCAAAACTATAATTTTGGAGAAGTTGAAGTTGGTGAGATAAGTGATACTATTGATGCTCTAATTGCTAATTACGGTACAGATAACTTAGTAATTTCATCTATACCAGCTTCAGTTGGTGATTTTACTAGAGTTTCAACTCACAATTTTCCAATAACTTTAAATACTTTTGATACTCTAGTTGTTAGATTTGTGTTTAATCCAACAACAGTAGGAACTCAAAATATTAATTATGAGTTTGTAAATAACTCAACATCTTTTACAGGATTAAGCTTTAGTGGTGATGGATATGAAATGATACCGGCAACCGGCCTAAAAATATATGCTGTATCAGGTGTACAAAATAGTGGCCAAACGCTTACCATAAATAAAACGACTGGTGCTGGTACAAACATAGGGTCTTCTAACTATACAGATCTAATTGGATTAGCTATTCATCCTGAAACTAAAGTGATTTATTCAATACGATCATCCGTTGCAGGATCAACGCTTTTACGTTTGAATGCAGATGCAGGTGATGCTTATCCACTTTATTCATATCCTTTACCTGAATTATTCTCGATAGCCTTTGATAGCAGTGCAAAATTATTTGGTGTACTCAAAGGTGGTCAGGTTTATGAATTAGATATTGAAGATGGTTCTTACTCTCTTGTTACTACAATTCCTTGTCAAAGAATCTCTGTGAAATTTAGTCCTCAGACTAATGAATTGTGGGGTACTGTAAAAAACTTTTTGGGAAATCCTAAGGATCAAATTGTAAAAATAAATCTTTCTACTGGAGACACAACCAGAATTGGAAGAACGGGATATAACGTAAACACCATTGATTTAGCATTCGATGAAGCTAACCAGCTTTATGGGATAAAGGGATCTGGAACATTAGTAAGTGATCTTTTTAGAATCAATCAAACTACAGGTACAGGCACAATGGTTGGATCTGTTGGACTAAAAGATCTCACGGGATTAAGTTATAGTGGAAATATCACTTCTATTGAGAGTGAGACAGTAGTGTCTCCAACTAATTTTATTCTTGAACAAAACTATCCTAATCCTTTCAACCCAACTACTCAGATTAAATTTGCTTTACCTGTAAATTCGAGTGTAAGTATAACTATATACAACTTACTTGGTGAGGCTGTACGAGAATTGATAAATTCTGATTTGAATTCTGGAGTTCATACTGTTCAATGGAATTCTGAAGATTTTTCTGGTAAGAAAGTTAGCAGTGGAATATATTTTTATAAATTGAAAGCTAACGGTGTTGATGGCAGTGATTTCAGTCAAGTTAGAAAAATGATTCTATTAAAATAAGTCATCTCACCTGATTTAAAAATCAATAGCCGGATTTGAGTGCAAATCCGGCTATTATTCTCACTTTCTAAACTTAAAATCGTAATTGAAATATTACCTGCCGCTTAATCTCTTAATAAGATTGTTGACTCGAGAGTTAGAGCTGTTTATTTGTGCTGCCAATTTATAATATCTTAATGCTAAACCGTGATTATTATCCTTTAGATAGGCATCGCCAATTACAACCATAACTTTAAACGATTTTGGATAGAGTTTTAGGATATCTTTTGAATAAGTAATTGCATCTGGAATTCTGTTTAATTCAATTAAATCCATTGAAAAAAATAATGCCTCTTCTTCATTCAATGTAAATAATGATAGTTCGTTTGTATAAATATATGCAAGTCTTTTAATTGTACTATCAATATTTGAGGCCATATAAGTTTTCATTAATTCTTCAGAAAGAGTTTTTGTAGGATTTAATAAATTTCCTGATGAATGTATCTGAATCAAATCCATTGCTGGAGAGCCAAGGTTTCTATCTCTAATATTTATTAAATGTACACTTGCTGTCTTTAGATTTGGATTTATTATAAGCATAGAGCTAAATCCTGTACCAGCACCATTATGTGAATAATATTTTAGTGAATCACCTTCGAACGAAAGTGCAAATCCTAACCCATAATCGATAGACTTCCCACTCTTTAACTTCGATTTCTTTGTCATCATCTCCAATGTTGAAGATTTCAGAAGCTTATTTTCCAACAAGGCATTGGAAAACAATAACAAATCTTTAACCGTTGAAAGGATACCACCGCCTGCCACCTTAATACTAAGATCTGCTAAAGGAGAGTTCACTATTTTACCTTCAGCATTTTTTTCATATCCTTTTACTCTATTTAGAATTATGTCTCTTTGCTTGTCAATTGTAGTAGATTTCATCCCAGCAGGTAAAAACACATTAGTCTTCAAATAGTTTTCAAAACTTGTTTTTGTTACATTTTCAATTATTGCAGCCAATAAAGTATAACCAAGGGATGTATATTCATATTTTGTTCCAGGTTCATAACCTAATGAGTCATAAGCAAATACTTTTAAAGCCTCACCTGTAGAAGCATAAAATCGTTTACTATCAAACTCACCCTCTTTGTAATTTCTAATTCCAGAAGTATGATTTAATAATTGTCTGATTGTAAATTTATATTTCTTTGCCGGAAAGTCGGGTATATATGTTCTTGCGTCAGTATCAAGACTTATAAGTCCATTTTCCCAAAGTTGCAAAACTGCAACTGCTGTAATTGGTTTACTGATTGAGGCAATCCTGTATAAAGAAGAATTAGAAATTGAAACATTATTCTCGATATCAGCTTTGCCAATACCGTTTACCCATAATATTTCGCCATCTTTTAATATTCCAGCAGAAATGGAAGGAACATTCTTTATTACTATATATTCACTTAAATATTCATCGAGAAGTTTTGTGTGGTTGGTTTGTGATACAGCAACTAATTGATAAAAAAACACAAATAAAAAATATATAATATTTTTAGAGTTAAAATATTTCATTAGTAGAATTGACTTAATATAGTTTTCATATTTATGTCCAAAAAAAAAGGCTGAAAAGTTTCAGCCCTTAAAAATTACTTAATTGGGATTCGCTTTTCAATAATGTTGTCTACCAAATTGTATGTTTTGGCTTCCTCGGCAGTTAAGAAATAATCACGATCACAATCTTTTGTGATTTGCTCAATTGACTTGTTAGTGTGTTCAGAAAGTATTCTGTATAAAGAATCACGCGTTTTAATTAATTCTTTAGCATGAATTTCGACATCAGTAACTTGGCCGCCAATTCCTTGCGTCCAAGGTTGGTGAATCATGATCTTAGAATTTGGAAGGGAAGAACGCTTTCCTGTGGCACCGCCAGCTAATAAAACTGCTCCCATGCTTGCAGCCATACCAACACAAATTGTGGCCACATCAGGTTTTATAAATTTCATTGTATCATAAATTGCCAAACCTGCAGTAACACTTCCACCTGGTGAATTTATATACATATTAATATCTTTCTCAGAATCTTCAGCTTCAAGAAAAATTAATTGTGCAATCGTTAAACTTGCTACGTGATCATCTATTGCTGTTCCTAAAAAAATAATTCGCTCTCTAAGCAAACGGGAATAGATATCCATTCCTCTTTCACCGCGGCCGGTTTGTTCAATAACATAAGGAACAAGCTGATTATAAATTTCAATATTCTTACTCATTTGCTGCCTCTTGCTTTACTTTTAATTTATCAGGATGAACTTTATTAATTGTATTGTTTGATTTTAGAAAATCAAAAAGCTTCTGATCTAAAATTCTTTCTGAATGATTAGATGTTTTATAGTAATTTATTAACTTATCAACCGGAATACCTATTTTCTCAGCCTCTTTTTCAGCTAACTCTTTAATTTCATCATCAGTAATTTCAATTTTTTCATTTTTTTGAATTTCAGATTTTATTAAATACCATTTTACTTCATTCTCCGCAGACTTTAAAAGTCTTTTTCTAGTTTCTTCTTTATTAAAAGGATATTTAGACTTTTTAGATTGCTCTTCTTCATTCTTAACATATTCTTCAAGAATATTATTTACAAGGCTTTTAGGTGGAACAAAATCATTATTCTTAACTATTTCACCAACAAGTTTACCTCTCACTAATTCTTCAGTTCGCTGATCGTAATAGTTTTGAATATCTTTTCTTATTTCATCTTTAAGTTCAGATTCAGTTGAAACTTTATCTTTTGTGGCCTTTTTTATTAATTCTTCATTTAATTCCGGAAGAACAATTTTCTTTATACCTAAAACATTAACCTGATAAGTATATTCTTCCTTATGAACTTCTTCAGTTCCATCTTCTAATTTATGTTTATGCTCATCTTTATAAGAAAAGGAAAAATTCTCACCGACTTTTTTATTCTTGGCATTCTCAATTATTTCTTTAGCTACCCCATCGGCTGTTAAATCAATTTGCATCTTTTCTGGTTTAGGTTCTGCAATTATTTCACCGTTTCTTTGAGCAAGAATAACTTCAGCATCAATAACGAAATTTCTATCTAATATTTCATTTGAATCTTCAAACGTTTTATTTGATTTACGAATGTATTCTATTTCTTTTTCAACTTCTTCGTCATTTACAACAAAATCAGGAACATCAAAAGAAATACCTTTATAGTCTTTTACATCAAGAAGCGGAATAGTCTCATACTTAACTTTAAAAAATAATTCTTTTTCCGGATCAAATTTAAGATCAGTCATTGTTGGTTGGCCGATTGGTTTTAACTGATTTGCTTCAGCAACCTTCCAAAAGAAAGAGTTTGCAATCTTTTCAGATGCCTCATATTCAAGAGCATCACCATACATTTTTTTCAGCATAGAAACAGGCACTTTACCTTTTCTGAAACCAGGAACTTGAATTTTTTTTGATTGTTTCTTTACTTCTTCTTCAATTTCTTTTTTTATTTCATCGTACTGAAGTTTTATTTCAACTTCCTTCTCAGAAGAACTTAATTCTACAACATTGTATTCCATATAAAAACTAACCTCAAATAATTTGATTGGGATGATATGAAAGTGCGAGAACGGGGACTCGAACCCCGACACCTCTCGGTACTAGATCCTAAGTCTAGCGCGTCTACCAATTCCGCCATTCTCGCAATAAAACAAAGATGATTCAAAATTCAGTGATTAGAAAACACTTAAAGTCATATTCTTAAATGATTTATGAATCAAAAAATCGCTTGCAAATATAAACTTCTAACGATTGTTAAACAAATTAGCCTTTTGATGATTATCACCTATAAATGCAGTTTTAATTAGAGAGGCAGATAAGGCGATAATTTCTTATTTTTGGTTATAGATATGATATAATAAATCCAATAATTTTAATGAGGTCCCCTGATGGGGTTTAACTATCTAAGGTTTACTAGTCCTGGTTCTGAAAAAAAATTTAACGAAGACGCTGTTGAAACTACAGAAATTAATGATGGACTTTTAGCAGTGTTATGCGATGGAGTTGGTGGTGATAATGGTGGTGATTTGGCAGCAAGAATTGCTCTAAAGTCAGCCCTGTATTTTTTTTCTGCTTCAGAAAATGGTGATTATTTAGAAAAGATTAGGCTTGCAATTGAGGAATCAAATAGTTTTGTATTGAATCATTCATCTACTAGTGTGCCGCTTAAAAATATGGCTACCACTTTAGAAATTATTTTCTTAAAAGAGAATGTAGTTTATTGGGGCCATATTGGTGATTCAAGGATATATCATTTAAAATCCAAACGTTTAAATCAGATTACAAAAGATCATTCTCTAGTTCAAAAATTATTGGACGAAGGATATATTACTCATAAACAGGCTGCAAATCATCCGCAAAAAAATGTAATTATTAAAGCGCTTGGAGATAATGCTTTAATTGAACCAGATATCAGTAAAATTAAATTGAATGAAAATGAGGAGAACCGCTTTTTTATTTGCTCAGATGGAGTATCAAATTTAATCAGCAACTCAGAACTTGAGGAGGTTCTAATTATTAAAGATCTTGAAGAAATAAAAAATAGATTAATTAAAATGATTAAACTTCGCGGTGCAACAGATGATTATTCATTTATAGTAATTGAAATAACAAAATGATTGGCCGAAGATTACAAAATTATAAGGTGCTTTCACTTCTTGGTCAGGGCGGAATGGGGGCAGTTTATAAAGTATTCGATATAAAACTTGAAAGATTTGCCGCGCTTAAAATTCTTAGTCTTAATACAACTCATAATTCTACGTTTATCGAACGGTTTAAAAGAGAAGCAAGAAATCAAGCAAAGCTAATGCATCCGAACATTGTCTCTGTTTATGGCTTTGTAGAAGAAAAAGATGTTCTTGGGATTGCAATGGAATATATTGAAGGCGATACCCTGGAAAGTATTATTCGAGAAAGAGGGAGAATCGAATTCAACTATGCTTTAGAACTGATATTACAGATATTAAATGGAATTGAATTTGCTCATCAACAAGGATTTATTCATAGAGATTTGAAACCATCAAATATAATCCTGGATTTGAATGGTAATCCCAAGATAATGGATTTTGGAATTTCCAAATCAATAGATGAACTAAAATCAGTAACTCAACACAATGCAAGACCTGGCACTTTACTTTATATGAGTCCTGAGCAACTTGGTGGTAATGTTATAACTGTTAAGAGTGACCTATACTCTTTAGGAATAACATTTTATGAAATGCTCGTTGGTACTCATCCTTACAATTCACAAACCATTTACGAAATAATTGATTCACATATTAATAAATTACCTGCAAAAGTATCATCTCAAGTTCCAACAATTCCGCCTGCTGCTGATGAAATTATTTTGAAAGCTATGAATAAGTCATTTGAAAATAATTATTTATCTGCTGCTGATTTTAAGAAATCCATTTTAAATCTCAGTTTGAATCAATCATATAATAATAAAAGCGAACTGCCATTACTCTCCGAAGTTGATGAAGATTTGATCATACAAAAAAATAAATCTTCAAGAGGATTTCAGACCGTTAGTAACATTTTGTTATTTATTATTTTTATCGGATTAGGCGTTATTGTCTTTAATGTCGTTAAATCTATAATTACAGATGATACTAATAAAACAGAATCACAATCATTGAGTTATTCACAAGATTACACAAAAAACCCAAATTATATTAAAGAAAGCGAGTGGGAATTAATTAAAATTGATACCGATCATAATCTTAACTCTATTGCTTTTATTGATGATTACCGAGGATTTATTGCAGGAGATTCTGGTCTTGCGATGCAATCTTTAGATGGTGGAAATGTATGGAAAAAACTTAATTCTCAGTATAGTAATAATTTCAATTCAATTTGTTTTAATGATAATAAATTATTTCTGGTTGGCTCATCTGGTTTTATCGGGTTTCTAAATAACAATTCAAACCAAATTAAAAAAGTATATTCAAATACTAACGAGACACTGTTTAAAATTTACTTTGTTGATATCAACACAGGATTTATAGTTGGTAGCAATGGATTAATCCTGAAAACTTATGATAGTGGATTAACATGGCAAGTTATTCAGAGTAATGTAAAAGAAAATTTATTCAGTATAAGTTTTGCAGACTCTAAAAATGGAATTATTGTTGGTTGGAACGGTACAATACTTAAAACAAATGATGGCGGATTAACCTGGCAAAAACAGAATCTCAATTTTACTTCTTACCTTAAAGATGTTGTATTTGTAAATGAATTCCTGGGAATTATTATTGGTGGTGAAGGTAAAATATTACGCACTGAAAACGGCGGGGAGGATTGGGATGAGATTGACATAGGTTCAAATTCCGGTTTGTATAAAATTAGTTTTGATAATAATGGGGAGGGAATAGTACTTTCAAACAGAGGTGAATTATTCTTTTCCTATGATGCTGGTAAAACCTGGTCAAAAAAAACTGTTGGCCAACCATTAATATTAAACGATATCAAACAACTAAACTCTGGTAATTTTTTAATTGCCTGTAACAGTGGAAATATTTATAAAAGTAAAATAAGTTCTACCAATTAAATTATTATGACTATTTATTAACTAGCGAGATTTAAGATTGTTTATTTGAAAATGCCTTTTAAGATTTTATGGTCATACAAGAACGGATTATTGATTTATGGTTTAATACTGATTATAATCAATTTCATTTTAACTCAATTGCCACTTGTAAGTACGTTTGGTTATGAGTTTGCTGCTTTAAATGGTTTGATACTCGCTATACTTACTGGCCTACACACATTAAGTTTTACAAGCATGTCAAAATATAATTTGGGAAAACTGATCAAGAATCTTTTTCTTCTTTTTCTGATCCCACTTATTATCACACTCGTTAATTCAGCAATAACAATGTTTTGTTCATTCATGGATGGAATAATATTTTATCTATTGATTGTTAGTGTTTCAATGATATTTGGTTCTGCATTATCCTTAGTAGTTAGTTTGGTTATTAATAGATTTCGAAGAGTATTTTTCATAATAATAATCATATTAATAATACTAATTCCAATTTTAGAAATTTATTTCAATCCGCAAGTTTATTTTTATTCTCCATTAGTCGGCTTCTTCCCTGGTAATATTTATGATGAAGGATTGAGTCCGGATTGGAAATTACTTTTTCATCAAATTATAGTGGTAATATTTTCAGTTTCAATTATATATATTTATACAAAACAAACTGTTTTTATCCAAAGGTTTAAAACTTATTTCATATTCGGGATTTTAATAACTGTACTGATTTTTCAACTTCTTTCACCTTATTTAGGTTTTTCAACAACATTTGCAAAATTGGATTCTATATTAACGAAACAAATTGAATCGGGATTATTAACATTACATTACGATAATGTTGATTCCTCTGAAGCGAAATTTATCGCTTTGAATCAGGAGTTTTTTTATTCAGAATTACAAACTGCGTTAAAAGTAAATCCTTCAAAAAAAATACATGTATATTTGTTTAACAATCGTTACCAAAAGAAAGTACTTTTTGGTGCAGGTAATGCCGATGTAGCAAAACCCTGGCAGTATTCAATTTATATTAGTTCAGATTCTTGGCAAAGTACTTTAAAACATGAACTAGCTCATGTTTTTACAGCAGAATTTGGTAGTGGAATATTTAAACTTGCGTCTGGATTTAATGCGGCACTTATTGAAGGGATGGCTGAATCACTAGATGGAACAACATATGATATATCCGCAAAGCATTTATCATCTTTAGCTTATAACAATGGGTATACTACAGATGTTAAATCTTTATTTGCGGGATTAAGTTTCTTTAAAGGTAATTCTTTATTAGCATACACATACAGCGGTGCGTTCATACAATTTCTCACAGAGAAATATGGAATTGAAAAAGTTAAAAAGTTTTATAACTCTGGAGATTTCGAAATAGTTTTCAAAGCAAAGTTTGAGGCAGCACTAAAAGAGTTTGAACTGAATATGGTAAACCCTGAATTAACAGATCAAAAACCGAAGGCTGATTATTATTTTGGCAGACTTTCAATCATTCAAAAAGTTTGTCCCCGATATATCGGTGATAGATTGAATAAGGCTTATATTTATTTATCTGAAAATAAATTGGAAGAAGCAGAAAAATTATTTAAAGAAATAAATGTTAAGTCACTTAATTATGCGTCTTTAATAGGACTTTCTGAAATATATTATCAGCAAAATAAAAAAAATGAAGCAATACATTTAATTCTGAATAATTATGCAAAATTCAAATCAACATCTTATTATTATAATATGGTATTTAGACTAGCTGAATTGTATGCATTAAATTTTGATAATGAATCTGCTAGTTTTTGGTTCAATAAAGTAATTTATGATAATCCAAATCATCAATTAGTTTATTTAAGTAAAACAAGATTAGGCTTACTCAGCGCAAATAAATTATTCGAATATATAGATGGTGAAGATTCTCTAAAGTTGAATATATTAATTTCTTTAAATGGCAAAGAGTACAATTACAGTTCCTTACCTATAATTATCGATTTACTGCTTAGCAGGAAGGTTGATTATAAACAATCACTTGCTATATTTAATAAAACTTTTATTGTGGACGATATTGAAAGCAGTTTTGCTGCTCTTAAACTTTCACAATATATGCTGACAAATGATGACTATGTAAACGCCAGAAAGTATGCTGCACTAAGTCTAAGATATAAAAATGGCAATATGTTTCTTAACGCTATGCAGGACCAGTTTAAAAAAGCAAGTTGGTTTGTAAAAAATTCGAGTCGAGTATTAGATAAATTTGTTTATGTTTCAGAAAAATAGGTTTATTAATCTTTAAGCGTAATTATCAGAATGAATCAAGAATTAGAATTATATATTAAGGAAAACATTTCGCATTTAAAGGTTATTAATACTATCTCAAAGGTTGCAGAGCTAGTTGATGTTAAAGTATATGCAGTTGGAGGCTTTGTTAGAGATATAATTCTAAATCGTGAAAGAAATGATTTGGATATCCTTGTAATTGGGAATGGAACTGATTTTGCTAAAAATGTTGCAGATGAACTTTGTATAACAAACGTTTCATATTTTAAAAATTTTGGTACTGCACATTTTGATTACCAGGGAATGAATGTTGAATTTGTTGGTGCCAGGAAAGAATCTTACGATAAAAATACACGTAAACCAATCGTTGAAGATGGAACTTTTGATGAAGATATATCACGTCGTGATTTTACAATTAATACCTTAGCAATCTCTCTAAATAAAAATGAATTTGGAAAACTAACTGATAAATATGATGGTTTGTCTGATATTAAAAATGAACGAATAAAAACACCTCTTAGCCCTTTAAAAACTTTTGATGACGACCCTTTAAGAATTATGCGTGCATTTCGTTTTGCCTCTCAGCTTAACTTTAATGTTGATGAGAGTATTATTAAAGCTGCATATGAAATGCGAAACAGACTATCAATTGTTTCTCAAGAGAGAACTACTGATGAATTTCTGAAAATTCTTACTTCTCCAAAACCATCAGTTGGTTTAAAGCTACTTTTTGATTCCGGTGTCCTAGAAATAGTTTTTCCTGAAATCGCGATTATGGCTGGTGTAGATCAGCGAAAAGATTATCATCATAAGGATGTTTTTTTACATACGCTGCAGGTTGTGGATAATATCAGCAAAGAAACAGAAAATGTTTGGTTAAGATTCGCTGCACTTGTTCACGATATTGCAAAACCCCCTACAAAGAAATTTGTTGAAGGTATTGGATGGACATTTCATGGGCACGAAGACCTTGGTGCCAGAATGATGAAAAAAATATTTCATCGAATGAAATTACCTCTTCATCAGCTGGATTATATACAAAAACTTGTTCGCTTGCATCTAAGACCAATTGCTTTAGCGAAAGAAGAAGTAACTGATTCCGCAATAAGGAGATTCGTTGTAAATGCTGGCGAAGATCTAGAAGATCTGATAGTTTTATGTCGAGCTGATATTACAAGTAAAAACCCAATAAAAGTTGAAAAATATCTTGGAAATTATGAACGCGTAATGCAAAAAGTCAGAGATGTTAAGGAGCGTGATCAATTAAGAGAATTTCAATCCCCGGTTAGGGGAGAGGAGATTATGCAGATTTGTAATCTAAAACCATCAAGAAAAGTAGGGGAAATAAAGACAGCAATAGAAGAGGCGATACTTGATGGAAAAATTGGGAACAACTACGAAGAGGCTTTTAAATATTTGATTGAAATAAAAGATCAGTTTTTAGAAAACTGATCCCATAAATTAAAAATTGTAATTCAATCCAACAAAATATCTACGTTCGTCTTTAAGTGCTTTTTCTTTCTGCACACCAAATGAAATGTTAATTGGAATTTGTGATTGCACATTTGCAATCCTTTCGTGATAAGAAAGATTCTGTTCTAAAAAATCATCATTTAATATGGCCGCAGTTGTATCTTTTGCTTGTTTTTCTTTTTTATCTCGCATTAAAGCATATACTACAATTCCAACTACTACAGCTCCACCAACGACGTAAAGTAATGTATTATCGTTAGATTCAACAGTTGTTGAAGTATTGTTTGAACTTCCGCCAGGTACATCAAATATTTTTTTTAACTGTTGGCTGTAACTAAAATCACCAATGCTCAACGTTAAGAGCAATACAAATATTAAAAGATTTGATAAGGTTTTTAAATACTGTTTTTTCATAGCTACCTCTTTGAGAAAATATTACTGTGTGAATATAATTCATTTAGTTTCTGAGAATCAACATATTATTGTATAATATCTCTAACTAAAGTTCTAAAAAGCATTTTATGTTAAGTACTTCTAAATACCGCAGATGTAATTATTTTGCCATTTGTACTTAAAGTAATCATATCGTTTCTAATTAAGCTATTTTTGAGTGGTCAATATCAAAGATAGATTTAAAATATTGTTGTATTTTTACAGAAAGCATGAATTTTCAACCCAACAGCCGGAGTAACAAATGAAATTATTCAGTATATCAATTTTACTTATAATAACTGCAAATTCTTTATTTGCTCAGAATCAATTAACTCTTGAGCAAGCTTTAAAAATCGCTTTACAAAAAAATACCAGCCTCATTTCTCAAGAAAATGAACTTTCAAAAAGTGAAGCTGGTGTAGATGCAGCTTATGGAAACTTTTTACCTGACTTGAATGCTTATGGTAGTTGGGACTGGAACCGAGTTGAAGAAGCTGGAAGAACCTCAAATGTTAATGGTATTAATGTCACTTTCCCTGCAAGTAATAGTGAATCCCGTTCTTATGGAGTAGGCGCTAATTCAAATGTGGTTCTATTTGATGGACTATCAAACTATGCTAATTTATCAAGAAGTAAAAACACTCTTGAAGCTATTAAATTATCGATCGAAGGGAAAAAGCAGGAAGTTGTTTTTCAAACAATAAACTTATATTACTCAGTTGTTGAAGCAGATCAATTACTTAAGGTAAGAGAAGAAGATGTAAAACAGCAGCAAAAAAATCTGGAGACAATTGAAGAGCGAAACAGATTAGGATCTTTGACTAAAGCAGACGTTTATCAACAACAAGTGCAGTTAGGTAATGCCGAACTTGAAGTAATTAGAGCAAGTAACACGCTCGAAAATGCAAAGAGTAATCTTCTTTACTACTTAGGATTGGATGTTTTGGAGAAATATACTTATTCGGAAACATTAACTGATAAAGAATTAAGCATTTTGGATACAGATATAGATACTGATTATAACAAACTGAATGAGTTGGTAAATAAAGCATTACTAAACAGAAGAGATTATCTCGCACAAAAACTAACGCTTGATTCATTTTATGATAATGTAACAATTGCTACATCAGGGCATTTGCCAAGGTTATCAGGTAATCTTGGTTATGGCTCATTTGCTAATTCAATCGGGGGCATTTTTGATTCACATAATTTTTCAGCAGGACTAACCTTAAGTATTCCAATTTTCTCCGGTTTTTCAACTCAGAGTGCCATTGAAAGTGCAGAAGTTGATGCTATGAACTACGAGTTGCAAGTCCGTGATACTGAAAGGTTGATCAAACAAAATTTGCAAAAAACATTTCTAGATCTTGAAGCAGCTAAAAAAGGATTGCTTGTAACTGAAAAAAATGTAAAAGCTGCTGAAGAAAACTTAAAGATTGAACAAGAAAAATATAATCTGGGTGCCGGTAAATTATTAGATGTATTGATTGCCAATACAGCTTATCAAAATGCAAAAACAAATTACATTAATGCTCAGTTTTTTTACATCAGATTGAGTGAAGAATTAAAGTATAATCTTGGTGTATTAGAATATAATCAGTACGAATAAATTTTAATTATAGGAGAATCTCCCAAATGGCTAATGGAAATAAGAAAAAATCGAAAAAGAAATTATTCATATTCGGTGGAATAGGTTTACTGCTAGTAGTTCTTCTAGTTGTTGCTTTCATCGGTGGTAATAAAGAGGAAATAGTTTCTGTTCAAACTGAAAAAGTTGAAAAGAGAACTATTACTCAGACTGTTGCTGCAACAGGAAAAATCAATCCTGAATTTAAAGTAGTTATTAATCCGGAGGTGACAGGTGAAATTATTGAACTACCTGTTAAAGAAGGTGATCTTGTTAAAAAGGGTCAACTACTTATAAGAATTAAAGGTGATCAATATGTAGCTCAAAATGAAAGATTGGAAGCAAATCTCCAATCTGCCAAAGCAAATTTAAAAATGAGAGAAGCGGAGCTTACAAAAGTTGAGCTCGATTATAATCGTGTAAAAGAATTGCATACAAAAGGTTTAGCAAGTGATTCTGAATTAGAATCAGCAAAATCAAATTTCTTATCCACAAAAGCTTCTTATCAAGTTGCTGAAGCAAATGTTGCACAAAGTGAAGCTTCTTTAAAAGAAATTATGGATCAAATTTCTAAAACTGGAATTCGATCCCCTATGGACGGAGTTGTAACTAAGCTTAATGTTGAACTTGGTGAAAGAGTTTTTGGAGCTGGATTTAGTATGGGTTCAGATATTATGACAATATCTGATTTGCGAAATATCGAGGCTGTGGTTGAGGTAGATGAAAATGATGTTGTGTTAGTATCGATTGGTGATACAGCGACAATAAAAGTGGATGCATTTAAAGATCAGGAGTTTATAGGATTAGTATCCGAAATTGGTAATAGTGCTAATACAACAGGATTGGGTACTCAAAATGAAGTTGTAAATTTTGAGGTAAAGATTAAACTGATTGATCCAAAAAATACTCTTAGACCAGGAATGAGTTGTACTTCTGAAATACAAACTGAAACCATCAGTAATGTATTAAGTGTTCCAATCCAGAGCGTTACAACACGCAATGATGGTCCAAAAGATGGTGAGCAAATGAGCGGTGAGGGTGGAGACGATTTTCAACAGGTAAAAGAAGTAAAGAAAGAAAAAATAACTAAATCTAATGAAGTTGTATTCTTAATAAAGAATGGAAAAGCAAAGATGGTTGAAGTTGAAACAGGATTGAGTGATGATAACTATATCTCTATTCTAAAGGGATTAGAAGGCGGGGAAGATGTTGTATCAGGAAGTTATAAAGCGATATCAAGGGAATTGAATGACGGTTTACAAGTTAGAGTTGAAGAAAAACATTCTAACATTACAAAAAAATAAATCCGGTAAACACTAATGAACATAATAAATATTGAACATATAGCTAAAGTATATAAAGTGGGTTCTGAAGAGGTTCATGCACTTCGTGATGTATCCCTTAAAATTAATAGAAATGAATACGTTGCTATAATGGGACCATCAGGTTCTGGCAAATCGACATTGATGAATATGCTTGGTTGTTTAGATACTCCAACTTCAGGTATCTATGATTTTAAAAGTGTTAGCGTAAGTGAAATGACTGATAATGAACTGGCTAGAATCCGAAATAAAGAAATTGGCTTTGTATTTCAGACGTTTAATTTGCTTGCACGATCAGATGCTGTTCATAATGTTGAACTTCCTCTTATATATGCTGGAGTTTCAACTTCTGAAAGAAGAGAAAGAGCAAAGCAAGCTTTGTTAGATGTTGGTTTAGGTGATCGAATGCACCACAAGCCAAATGAATTATCCGGTGGACAGCGACAAAGAGTAGCAATAGCACGTGCGTTAGTTACTAATCCGGCGATTATATTAGCTGATGAACCAACTGGAAATTTGGATTCAAAAACCGGTGAAGAAATTATGGCTTTGTTCCACGAGATTCACGAAAAAGGAAACACAATTATTCTGGTAACACACGAAGAGTATATTGCAGAACACGCTCTTAGAATAATAAGATTAAAGGATGGTTTAATTGAAAAGGATGAGGTTGTTGAAAAAAGGTATATCCCAAAATCTAAAGCCTCTTTTGTATAACGAATAATTTAATGAGTTAAAAATGTCAGCATTACTTTTAGAATTGAATGAAGGATTAGCAATTGCTTGGCGAGCAATAAGGGCAAATAAAATACGAGCAGCTTTAACAATGCTTGGAATTTTTATTGGCGTTACTGCTGTTGTCTTGATGTCTACTGCTATAAAAGGGATTGATAATTCTCTGCAAAACGGAGTTAGTGCACTTGGTTCAGATGTACTATATGTTGATAAATGGGCATGGTTTTCTAACGATGAATGGTGGAGGATGAGGAATAGACGCAACATAGATATGGAAGATTATGCCAGGTTTAAAGAACTTGCTAAATTACCTGCGGCAATTGCTCCGGTTACAAATAGTGTTCAAACAATTAAGATTGCTGATAGAAAAGTTGAGAATGTTTTTCTTAATGGTTCAACATCAGATTATGTAAAAACAACAAATTTTGATTTTGATCTGGGAAGATTTTATTCAGAAGTAGAAAGCAATGGTTCACGAAATGTTGCAGTTTTAGGAAGCGAAATTAGCACAAAACTTTTTCCTAGAGGAGATGCGTTAGACAAGACAATAAAAATTGGACCTGTAAATTTTAAAGTAGTTGGAGTTTTAACTGAGCAGGGAAGTACACTTTTAGGTGCATTTAATCCTGATAATCAGGTATTTGTCCCAATAGGCACAATATTTAAAAATTTTACTTCTCGTCATTTTGGAACCGTAACTATAAATGTTAGGGCCGCAAGTCCTGAGATGCTGGAAGATACTAAAGCTGAAGCTGAAGGTGTTATGAGAAAAATCCGGGGACTTGCCCATAGTGAACCAAATGATTTTACAATAAATCAGCAAGAAGGATTAACTGACTTTTTAGACTCTATTACTATTGTTATAAAGATAGCAGGTTTGTTTATAACAGGTTTATCCTTATTTGTTGGCGCAATAGGTATCATGAATATTATGTTCGTCTCTGTTAAAGAGAGAACGCGTGAAATTGGTTTGCGAAAAGCAATTGGAGCAACCCGCAGAACTATTCTTGCCCAGTTTTTATTAGAATCATCTGTAATATGCTTGATTGGAGGTCTTATTGGTTTAATAGCTGCAGTGCTGCTTAGTTTAATGTTAAATCAGTTTTTCCCAACATCAATACAGTACGATGTTGTAATAATAGCAATATTAATTTCATTATTGACAGGTATAGTGTCAGGATTAGCGCCAGCCTACACTGCAGCTAAAATGGATCCTGTTGATGCATTGAGGTATGAATAAATGAAAATTAATCAGATACTCGCAATTTCTTTACAGTCCTTAAAGAGTAATAGGCTTAGAACCGCGCTAACGATACTTGGTGTTGTTGTAGGTATATTTTCTATAATTGTAATAATGACGATTCTTACGATGCTACAGAATAGTATCAATGAAGGTTTATCCAGTCTTGGAAAAAATACATTTCAGATTCAAAAAAATGATAATGTATTTGGAGGCGGCCCGAGAATGAGAGACAGAAGTAGAAAAGATTTAACTATAGAAGATTCATATCGATTAAAAGAAATGCTTACTCAAGCAAAATATATTGGGGTTGAGCAATGGGAATTTGGAAAGGTTGTAAAGTTGGGGAACAAAGAAACTAATCCTAATATCTCAATTGCCGGTGTAAATACAGATGCTATGAGGACAAATGATTGGAATGTTGAAGAGGGCAGAGATTTCCGTGAAGATGATATAAATTATTCAACAAACGTTTGCGTCATTTTTCAACCAATCGTAGAAAAACTGTTTCCAAATATTAATCCAATTGGACAGGAAATTAAAGTTGATGGTAAACCACTAAAAGTTATTGGAATTGTTGAACCACAGACTGCACTTTTTGGTTCAAGTCGTGATAGTTATGTAATAGTACCAATAACTACATGGCAATCTATGTATGGAAGATATGGCCGATCTGTTAACATTACCGTTATGTCTCACAGTAAAGATGATTATAATGATGTTATTGAGGCGGCGACAGGGCATATGAGAACAATAAGAAAGGTTTCTCCTGGTGAACCCAACGACTTTTACATTTTTAGTAATGAATCGATGATCGAACAGACAAATCAGATTACAGATCCAATAAAGATAATTGCGTTAGCTATTTCACTAATTGCACTGGTTGCTGCAGGTATTGGAATTATGAATATTATGCTCGTTTCTGTAACAGAAAGAACTCGTGAGATTGGTATTAGAAAAGCACTTGGAGCACGCAAAACATGGATATTGATTCAATTTTTATTCGAAGCAATTATCCTTTGCATATTGGGAGGATTTATTGGTATAGTGATAGGAGTTAGCATTGGTAATTTTGCAGGAAGTTTTCTCAATGCACAATCAGCTGTTCCTTGGGACTGGGTTCTAATAGGATTAACTATGTGCATAGCTGTAGGAGTCATATTTGGAACATATCCGGCTTATAAAGCTTCCAATCTTGATCCTATCGAAGCACTGAGATATGAATAGCAATAAGAAATAGTTTTCTCATTTGTTGCCGCAACGGTTATGTTGCTGCAATAAAATTAAAAACTCATATCGATTTGAAAACTAATTCTATTATCAACATTACCTATAATTTCGTTATCACCAGAACTTAAAGAAGTTTCATCAGGTTTGTAAGTCTCAGAATATTTTGATGAGAGTGTTAGAAATTGCAGCGGTTTATATTTTACAATCACATACCATCTGATACCTTTACCATACATAGCCAGATTAGGCATTACTCCAAGTAAATCATTTTCATATTCATAAACAGCTGAGTTAAATGAATCTGTTTGGAAGAAAATTATTCTGCCATAAAGATTAATATTTTTTTGAGGGACATATCTAAGATCCTGATAAACTAACAAACCATTTTCTTTTAGGTTAGCATCCTTGATAAAGAAATGATTGTATTCGATTCTTGTTTTTAATCTCAAGTCTTTTGATATGTTATATATTAGATCCGTTCTTGCAATTTGTTTCAATCTTCTTACAATCTCTTCATCAATGTTGATCAATTCTGTTACTTCTTTATCTTCATACTTATAACGTAGCCTTACTTCAAAACTTGGTAACGGTATAGAAACAAAATCAATTAATAATTCATTGCCTTCACTTGAAAGTGAATTTTCGCTTGTGCGATATGGAAATTTGAATATATCATAATATAGATTTAAAACTCCAAACGGAATCTTCCATTTTAAGCCAGAATAAATTCCAACTTCATTATTTATTTTTCCTGATTTTTCACTGAACCCAAATCCATATAAATTTTTATAATTTCGCGGATAATTTCTAAGTGAAGTCGTAAAAATTAAATCTCGATTTGCCGAGAATTGAATTCCATTTATTGAAGCAACAGAAGTCCCATCATAACTAGCTTCGCCAAAGAAATTAATTTTAGAGAAATTTAATTCGTAATAAGTCGAAACGTAATTAAAATTATTACCACTAAAGTCATATAAAGTCATAGATTCAAATCTATTATCAAATGTAGCATTGTAATAGATAACTCCAACATTCATTCTGCCAAGAAATCTATAATCTAAAACACCACCAATTAGTTTTGATTTAGCTGATCCTTTTTTATTCAACTCACTTTCAAAACGATGAAATCCGGATTGGCCGACTGAAGTGATTTCGCCTGTAATTGAATCAATTGCTGCATCAAAAGTATTGTTTGAATAGAATGCAGTAAAGCTGAAATCATCAAAAGATAAACGAGAAGCGGCCCCTCTAAAAAATCTATACTCTGCTGCACTTGTGTATGGACGAAGATATCTAGCTTTTTTCTTAACTGGAAAAACAGCATCTGCACCTTTTGAAAAACCAAATGGACTCCACAAAGCGAGTCCTTGTCCATATTCTAAAATATAATCTCCCGCGATAAAACTTTTTAAAAATCCGATATCTTTAACTTGAAGATGAAACGAAGTGAAGTCTGTATAGGATACTTCACCAGGATCCTTTTCAACTAGAAAACCGGCTTGGTAATTTTTATCATAATTGTACAAGAATTTGTTATAAGATTTTATTTTTGATCCTTCATATTTGCCACTTGTGAATCCATCTCTGTTTTGAATGTCATTAGTAATTCTATTACGAATTATTAATTTAGATTTGTTTAAAAATGAATCTGAACTAGAAATGACTTCTTCATTCTTCTCTAGTTGATCATTTGTTCCTGATGTCTTAACAAATGGTAATATGCTTTCGATAAGTTGTTTATTAAGTTCACGAATGGCGAAAAGCTCAGTGGGAGAAAAGAAATATCCAAATTTATTACGATGTTCAATAATTGTTTGTGCCGATTGCTGATCCATGTTTGGCAACTTTGATAAATCAAAAACATCAGCAAGATTAATGTTAATCGGATTGCGAATAAGTTCCTCCAATATATCAACAAGTTCTTCAGAATCAGTTTCTTCATCAGGTTCAACTAAAATGTTATCAAGAACTTCCTCGGTGATAATTGAAGTACTATCCAACTGTGCATAGATATGATTAGTTGAAATAGAAAATAGAATCAGCAGGTATAGAGATAATCGCAATTTATTCCAGCCCCAGATTTTTCCTAATTGTTATTAAACGATTTTGTTCTCTGCCAAAACTTACAATTATTCCGGCTTGATGAGTTAGACCCAAATCATTATGCGTATACATTGCATAATCCAAACTAAACATAGAATAATTTATACCGATACCCGCACTGTATTTTGATGGTTCATTTGAAAAGCCAGTGCGTAATGATAGATATTCAATTATATCATAGTTAATACCGAATTGAAATGAAGCTTTGTACTTTATATCTTTTTCAACAGCAAAGTTTAACGTCAATTCATCAGCAACATCATAAGATAAACCAGTATTAAATATCATCGGAATCTGATCGTCATCATCCCCAAATGAAGCTCGATTAATATTTTGGATTGAAAATCCCAATCGGAAATCATTTGAAACGTAGGCTAACCCACCAATGTTAAAAAAAAGTGCTCCATCATTTCCATAATTCTGGATTGAAACGGTTTGATAATTTATTGTTACACCAGCAAAGAATTTGTTAAGATAATTATACGAATATCCCAGAGAAAATTTTGATTCACGATAAAGATCGAATCCATAACTCATCCCACCAATAGCAAAAGAGCCAATTGAGGTAGGCTCGTGATAAGCAACAAAACCATTAGCCAATTCTGATAATCCGAATGGAGCGGGCGAGTAATAAACCCCAACTTCCCGCCAGTTCATTTGTGCTAACCCGGCCGGATTATTAAAAATACTGAAGACATCGTTGCTTAACGCAACATCCGAATTGGAAAGTGAGATTTGTTTTGCCCCCGGGTTGTACTGAGAATATGCACTTAATGTTAATGAGCAAATTATTATAATTGTAAAGATAAGTTTCATAATATTTGAAAGTTGATTGTTCGATTATATCTAAATTCCTATATTAAATCAATAAAAATTTAGGCTGAAATGATCATGCGTAATCTATTAATTCTGGTATTAATTCCCTTTACAATTTCATTTTCTCAAGAGCTCAATTGTACAGTTACTGTTAATTATGAAGGATTATCAGTTGAGAACAGAGAACGGTTAGTAGATTTTGCTGGTGTAATTGAAGCTTATATGAATACCACTCAATTTACCGGTGAAGCTTGGGACGGGCAGAAAATAGATTGCTCATTAACAATATTTTTTACAGGTGCTTCTAGTGAAACAGATTATGCAGCTCAAGTTGTTGTGGTTTCAACCAGGCCTGTCTTCAAATCCACACGCCAATCTCCCATGCTAACTGTCAGTGATCCTAACTGGTCTTTTAGATATGTCCCGAATCAAGCACTTTATACAAATCAAGCTACATTTGATCCTCTAACAACTTTCTTAGACTTTTACGCAAATATAATTATTGGATTTGATTGGGAAACCTGGGCCGAGTTAGGAGGAACTTTATATTTTAACAAAGCATTTAATTTGTTAAATCTTAGTTTAGGAAGTCCATATAAAAAAGGCTGGGAACAAAGCAGCGCAGCATATAGTCGATGGGGTTTATGTCAGGATTTATTAAATGATAAGTATCGTGCTTTTAGAGAAGCATTTTATCTTTATCATTATGCTGTAGATGAATTTCAAATTAGAAAAAAAGATGCGCAAGATAAGATTGTAAATTTTATTGCTGTCATTGAGCAGATGCAATCAAAAGTCGGAATTAGTAACAGCGTGTTATTAAAACAATTTTCTGATTCGAAATATGGCGAATTGATTGATTTATTGAGAGATTATCCTGACAATAAAATATTTGAGAGATTGAAAAAAATAGATCCACAACATGCAGCCAAATATGAAGAGATGCTAAGATAAAAAGATTATTAAAATTATTTTAGTTCTATGGAAATTATTAGATCTTCTTCAGTAATATTATAAACTACATCCATTCCTTCAATTACTTTAGCAAATAATGTATATCTGCTAT
>CALLZX010000209.1 GCA_937858935.1 uncultured Ignavibacteriales bacterium
TTTTCTGATGATAAAATGATACTCATATTTACTATTCCCATTTAATTGCTTGTAACGCATCAACCTTTGCGGCTCGCCTTGCCGGTATAAGCGATGCGATGAATGAAAGAAACAAAGAAGCACCTGCAATTACAAAGAAATCTAAAAATCTAATTTCTAATGGAAGTGAATCTATTTTGTACTGAGTCGGATCAAGCGGATAAATATTATACTGTATCTGAAGAAAACAGATTAAGTATCCGAGTAAAACTCCTAAACCTGTACCAATCAAACCGATCATCAAACCCTCATACATAAATATTTTTAAGATAGATTTTTCTTTTGCACCCATAGATCTTAGAATTCCAATATCGCGCTTCTTTTCGATAACCGACATTGAAAGTGAACCAAGAATATTGAAAGTTGCAACTGCGATAATTAATGATAGTAAAATGTATGCAACCCATCTTTCAATCTGCATAACCGTGTAAAGTTCTTTGTGAAAATCATACCAGGTATTTATTTCAAATTTATTCTCATCCAACTTTGCTGATAAAAAATCTTTAGCGGTGAACGAGTTATCTGAATTGTTAAGCTTTATTTCGTAGCCCTGATAACTTTCTTTATATCCTAAAAGATATTGAGCTTCACCAAGATTGGTGAAAGCTAAACCTTCATCATATTCATTATTCTTGGAACTGAAGATTCCATGCACAATAAATTGCTGAGTATTTGGCATACCAAACTGTGAAATCACCTTTTCAATTCCAGCGGGGGAGATTATTGTGATTGTGTCATCAATAAGAACCTGCAACCGATCGGCTAATCTCAAGCCGATTAAAACTCCGGGTGTCTCAGATTCTTCGTTTAACTCACTGCTTCCAAATAGAATATTATCCTTAATGTTATAGAGTTCATTAGCATTCATCAGATCAATCCCTTTCAGTGAGATAACCTGTGTAATTCCGGAACTGAACGCCAATACTTTTCCGCTTACAAAAGGAGCAAATGATTTTAAGTCGGGAGTTTCTTTAATGATAGATGTAACTTTTTCATAATCATCATCAGAACTATCAACTTTATATTCAACTCTAAGATGTGGGTCAAAATTCATAAGAAAAGAAGTAACCAAACTTCCAAAACCGTTAAAGACGGAAAGTACAACAATAAGAGCCGCAACCCCAAGGGTAATTCCGGTTATGGATATAAAAGAAA
>CALLZX010000210.1 GCA_937858935.1 uncultured Ignavibacteriales bacterium
GATATTACCTCCATTCCCGACTTAACAGATGCGAAAAAAATTTATAACGGCGGGTTTTCTCTTAAATTTAGAGTAAGCACCTTTCTTACAGTGGTCTTTTCAACCGGCACCTAGCTTTTCCTTTCAAACATTTATTCTGTTAACTAAACGACAATTTTAATTTTGAAAGGTATTGCTATATGCAAAATGAAAATAAAAATAAATTTTTAAGTGATCTGCCCTTTTATGGTTTAATTGGTGCTCTTGGTCTTAGCATTTTGGGAATCGTTGTCTATATCATCTGGTCTGTTTTTATAGGCTGATTTTAGAATTATAAATAATAATCTACGCCCCCAATGTAGTCTGGATTCATTGGGGGCTCTTATTTTAAAAGAAATTAAAACGCTGGAATCGAATGATTGCAAAAGGAGAGGAACTCCTCCAAGCTTTCACCCAGTGTATCTGAACAGGCAAATTTGTTTTATTTGCAGTTGCCAAAATAAGAGAGCGATTTTATATATAAATCGTTTTTTTAAGCGAAAGAATTAAGCATAGATACGAGGCTTACCTCGTATCTATGAATAGGATTGGGTAACTTATAGTTGAATCTGCGTTAAAAGATTATTTAAGCACTACCATCTTTTTTGTTTCGGCAAATGATCCAGCTTGTAATTTGTATAAGTATACACCACTTGATAACAATGATGCATCAAATGTTAGTTCATAGTTTCCTGCTGGTTGTACATCGTTTATGAGTGAAGCAACTTCATTGCCTAAAACATCATATATTCTTAAGCTAACGGGATTACTTTCCGCAATCTGATATTTAATCTTTGTCCTTGGATTAAATGGATTGGGATAGTTTTGTGATAGTTCAAATTTATCAGGAACATTAATTATCGCTTCAACCTCATTTGAGTATTCGAAGGTTCCATTAAAATCAATTTGTTTTAATCTGTATAAATATTTTCCTGAGTTTAGATTATTATCTGTAAAAGAATAAGATTGTGTTTCTGTAGTGGTTCCATTTCCATTTACAAATCCTATGCTTTCCCAATCTTCACTTCTTTCGTTTTTCATTTCTAGTCTTTCGATTTGGAACCCGGAATTATTAGTTTCAGTAGAAGTTGCCCAACTTAGGTTTACATCATTATCATTTGTACTAGTAAAAAATGATGTTAATTCAACTGGAACAACCGTTCCTGTAACAGTAAGAACAGCAATACCTCTGCTTGCGCAACTTATCCATAACTCATATCCATTCTGAATATGTTTTACTTCAAGATCATATATTTGTGCATGCGGCAATCCACCAATTTGCTGCTGAGGAATAATTCCAAAGTTTGTACCATCAAACCAGCACAAACCATATGTTGAAGTTGTTGTACTGCCAAAATTTGCAAACCATAATCTTCCATCCGGAGTTACTGCAAGCGGAGAAATACTTTCACCTGGAATCTGCGAGTTTGAAGGAGAATAAAATTGATATGTACCGTTGCTAGCGTTTACTTTTGCAAGTCCCTGATTAGTACCAACCCATGCAAATCCATCTGGTAAACTAACAACAGTATTTAAAACATCACTTTGTGGATCAAGTTCAGCAAAATCATCAACTACTTTTGAAAAATTATATGAGCCATCTGTTCTTAAAACTTCATGACTTGAACAAGCCCAAATTGTTCCCGGTCTTGTTGGATCAATACTTAAGTTATTGCCCCAGGCAATAAAGGGTACGGTAGTCCAATTATTGTTACTATCATTATAGTAAGATAAATTATAATACTCACCTAAACTCCATAATCTGTTTTGTGAATCTTCCACAACATCTTTAGATCTATCTAAGGGATAATTAAGCGAGTTATAATTACTTCCATTCCACGAATGCAAAAAGTTAAACATCGGATTTACAATCATCTCTCCATTTGATGGTCTATGGTAAACTACTTCTGCATTATCAGTTGGAAAAGGAAAGGGGTAACCCAATCCATAAGTATATTCGTTGTAGCCAGTCCATCTAATTCCATCAAATTTTTGGAATCCTCCATAACCAGGACCAGCATTACCTGTCATCCAAACATTTCCTTGATCATCAATACTCATATCGTTAACCCAGTAATCAATCTGAGAAGAATTTGTTACTCTATATCTTTGCCATTGTCCTGTTTGTACACTTCTCTTAGCAGCACCACCCGTACCAGAAATCCAGATGTTTCCACTAACATCGATATCCAGAGAATTTGATAAACCACTAACGACTATTGGCCCAAGATTTTGCCACGAAGAACCATTATATTTTAAGATATTACTATTGCCGTCTATAAGAAGTGCGTTTAAGTTACCATAAGCTTTAAACTGTGGGATATCTATAGAAGATGCAATTGGTGGTTGTGTTGGTGTTATCCAGTTGCCTGTCGAAGTAATATAGTCAAGCGAATATGTACCGGGAGTTGATCCAAGTCTTATTGCCCATAAGTTGTTATTATCATCTATACTGCATTTACCAGTTAATGAAGCAACTTCTCCTGGGTTTCCGTTCTGTGGAAGAAGCGTAAACAACTGTGTGTCACTATCAAAAGTAATCATTGTGTTCCAACCTTCGCCATCAACCCAAACAATATAGCCCCCGGAAGATTTTTCTTGTACGCTTACGTGTTCACAGTATCCAATTAAACTTGGCCAATTGTTTGCATTAGATCCATAATACCAATAACGCCATTGATTAGTTGTTGGATTATAATTAACAAGTCCGCCGCTGCCCCACACTACCGAGATAACAGATGCCCAGATAGATCCATCAGGAGCAATTGCAATGTCTGATGTTCTTCCGCCTGGATGTAGTGAATTGTTTGCACCAAAAAATTCGAGAGAGCTTCCTCCAACAGCAGGATTAAACTTTAAAATTCCGCGCCAGGTTGCCATCCATAAAATTCCATCAGCATCTTCTTCAATATCACTAATTCGTGATGAACCAACATCATTTATATCTCCTATTACTGGGTAATCAATATTTGAATAATTTACCCATCTGTTTTCTGATTGAATATATTTTGCAAATCCGCCTTCTTCCCAGCCAGGAGTGTAGCCTGCGATGTAAGGGTCACCATCATCATCAATCCAGATTGCTTCTACATAATCACCTTGAATGCCGGTGTTGCCAGTATTGTAGTAACGCCAAGAATACGTGGTTGAATCTTGCGGAAGCAAATTATTTGTTCCGAACAAAATGAATAATAGAAAAAATATACGGTTTAAGATTTGCATTGGGTCTTCCCTGTTTTTATTTCTAGTTTAATTTAATCATTAGTCTCTGTTTTCTGAAAATAGTGACATTGGGTCTTTTTATTTTGACATATAAAGTAAGCTGCCAGGGAAGATTAGTGATTTTTATGAGTAACCTTTTTATGGATGCTTCTATTTTGCTTATTGCGGCTCATTATTAGAATTGAAGTGACTTCTTATTACTGCAACAATAAATCAGGAATCAAAATAAAGAATAAAACTGTTAAGACATTCAATTCTAGTTAAATAGCTTTATCATAAAGTAAAACATTTGTAAAATAACGTCATAATCTTTTATCAATTATTTTATTCGGATGGAATATGAAAAAGGTATTACTTGTTTTACTTATAAGTAAGGCAGTGGGCTTTACGATTTTCACTTATCTGTATAACGAACCAATCACCAACAATATGGAATTTGTTCTATCAATTGGTAATGAACCTGGTCCGGACCTCCGGCCTAACGAATGGGCTTACATTAAAAAAACTTATCCATACTATAACGCTGATTCTGATGTCTACGTTCGTGCCCTTGAACAAGCACAACAACTTAAAAATGAAAGCATTGCTAAACGATTAATCAAAGGTGTCGGTGCTGTACAGTGGGAATTTGCCGGTCCAACAAATATTGGTGGAAGAGTTGTTGATCTTGAATTCGATCCGAATAATCCAAGTATAATTTATGCGGGATTTTCTACCGGTGGAATATTTAAATCATTTGACGGCGGAAATTCATGGCAGCCAATCTTTGATGATCAGGCAGTTTTAACAATTGGTGATATTGCAATCGATCCTAACAATACAAACATTCTCTATGTTGGAACAGGAGAAGCAAATGGCGGACATAATAACTTTCCTGGCGGAGGAGTTTTCAAATCTACAGACGCTGGAACAACCTGGATTTATCTCGGGCTTGAAGGAACAACATCAATTGGAAGAATTGTAATAAATCCGCAAAACTCAAATATCCTTTATCTTGCTTCTGTAGGATCTTACTTTGTACCCAATCCTGAAAGAGGAATTTATAAATCCACAGACGCAGGATTAACATGGAATCATTCTTTGTTTGTTTCTGATACAACAGGCGCTGTAGATATCATCCTCGATCCAAACAACCCTGATAGATTAATGGCTGCAACTTGGGAAAGAGTTAGAAGACCAAATGCATCTCACTTATTCGGGCCTTCCAGCGGAATTTATAAAACTACGGATGGCGGTAACAACTGGAATAAAATAACTGCGGCTCCCTTACCTAATTCAAACACCACAAATGTTGGAAGAATTGGTTTGGCAAATTATCAAAACGATCCGAATATTGTTTATGCACTTTTTACAGATGGTGCAAATATTATTAGTCTGTATCGATCTAATGATTTTGGAGTTAGCTGGTCCGATGTTGATACTGATAATGAATTAAGCAGCGGGACGGCAGGTTTCAGTTGGTACTTTGGACAAGTTAGGGTTCATCCAACAAACCCAAATCTTGTTTATGTAATGGACGTTGCATTTATGCGATCAACAGACGGCGGTAATACGTGGCCAATCATTTATGGTTATGGCGGACCACCAGAGCTTCATGTTGATCATCATGCAATGGCTTTTAATCCTCTTGATCCTAATTATATTATAAATGGAAACGATGGAGGAATAAATATTTCTACAAACGGCGGACAAACTTTTTCCCAACCAAAGAATATCCCGGCAACTCAGTTTTACGAAATCGGATTGGATTATAACAATCCGGAAAAACTTTATGGCGGAACACAAGACAATGGAACAAATAGAACTCCTGATGGAAGTGTTGATAACTGGGAAAATATTTGGGGTGGTGATGGTTTTTATGTTGTTGTTGATTATAACAACTCAAATATAATTTATGCAGAATCACAAAATGGTGGTCTTGTAAAATCAACAGACGGTGGTTTTGGATGGAGCGATGGAACAAATGGAATAAACGGAAGTGAACCAACTAATTGGTCAACTCCTGTTGTAATGGATCCAAACAGTTCAAACATTTTGTATTACGGAACACACTCGCTATACAGAACAACTAACAATGCTGTAAGCTGGGCCAAGATTAGTCCGCAATTAACTGATTGGGTTACCGGAAGAAGACTTGGAACAATTACAACAATTGCTGCCGCACCAACAAATTCAAATGTAATTTATGTTGGAACAGATGACGCACACGTTTGGGTTTCATCAAACAATGGCGCAAACTGGAATGATGTTTCGGCTGGTTTACCGGAAAGATGGGTTACGCGTGTTGTAGTTGATCCGAGTGATGAGAATATTGTTTACGTTACATTCAGCGGTTTAAAGTGGCGCGATCCGCAACCGCACGTTTACAGAAGCACAAACAAGGGTGCAAATTGGGTTGATATTAGCGGCAACCTTCCAGATGCACCAGTTAATGCTTTTGCAGTTGATAATAATTTTTCAAACAGACTTTACCTTGGAAGTGATGTTGGAATGTATGTTAGTTTTGATACCGGTCAAAGCTGGGAAGTGCTTGGAGAGGAATTGCCGATTCTTCCAATTGGAGATATAAAAATTCATCCGGTTGAAAATTTTCTTGTTGCTGGAACTTATGGAAGATCAATGTATAAAATTGATCTTAATCTTTTAACAGATGTTGATAATGATCTGGCGCGGAGTGTTAATGAGTTTTCGCTAACACAGAATTATCCCAATCCATTTAACCCAACTACAAAAATAAGTTGGCAGGCTCCTATTGGCGGTCATCAAACTATAAAAGTATATGATATAACCGGAAAAGAAATAGTAACGCTGGTTGATGAATACAAATCCGCCGGCAAACATGAAATCAATTTTGATGCTTCGTTTTTATCCAGTGGGGTTTATTTGTATAAACTAAATGCCGAAAATTATTCTGAAACAAGAAAGATGGTTGTTTTAAAATAATGATGTTGTAATTTTTATGTGTAAAAATTTTATTGAAGTTATCCAACAGTCATAAAGGAGAAAATATGTTTGTGAAAAAATACTTTTCCGTTTTTTTATTAATTGTAATTTCTGTCAGCGTTATTGCACAGAAGCGTGCTTTTACAATTGAAGATTTATATAAAGTTAATAATGTCAGCGTACCAGTGCTTTCCAACTCCGGAGAAAAAATTGCATTTACAGTTTCGGAGTCTGATTTGCCAAAAGGAAAATCTATAACCACCGTTTATGTGATGAACAAAAATGGTTCATCGTTAATTAATGTTTCAGATAAAGTACCGGGAGCTTATTCCCCTTTCTGGTCTTCAAGTGACGATCTTTATTTAATAAACAAGGGACAGGTTTATAAATATTCTTTTGAAACGAATGAACCTGTACAAGTAACCGATTTTTATGCTGGTGTTTCTGATCCCATATTGTCCAACGATGGTAGATATATTGCTTTTACAGCCGAACTTTTTCCAGAATGCGGCACCGATAATGATTGCAACAAAAGATTAGATGAATCATCATCAAATGGTCCTGTACAGGCTTACATTGCAGATGAGCTTCTATTCAGACATTGGACTGATTATAAAGGTGAGAAAGAATCTTATCTGGTTTTGTTTGATACCAAAGAAAAAAAATATCAAACCATTACCAGCAGCGATGTTTTGGCAGGAGCCTATATGCTTGGCGGCGGACCAAAATTTGCATTCTCACCGGATAGTAGAGTATTGGCTTATGTTTCTTCCCCCGAAAAAAATATTGCAAATTCCACGAACACAGATATTTACTTGATGCCAATTGGTGGTAAAGAGGCGGTTAATATTACACTTGCAAATGATGCGTGGGATGGCTCACCCGTCTTTTCACCCGATGGAAATTATATTGCATACAAAACTCATTCTATTCCAGGATTTGAAGCGGATAGATTTAGAATAGCTGTTTACAATACACAAACTTTGCAAGCCGAGGTTTTATCTGAAAGTTTTGATTACACAACAGATAATCTTTCTTGGTCATCAGATTCTAAATCAATTTATTTTCTTGCTGATAATCGAGGCTATAGTCCTGTTTATAAAATTGATGTTCAATCTAAAAACATAACTAAGGTTACTGATGATAAATCGGTACGCGGTTACCAAATAAATAAAGATGAAAAGAATTTATATTTAACGTTTACATCCGTTGATAAGCTTCCGGAATTATATTCATACGATGTAAATGCAAGTATTTATTCTCAGATTACTTTTTTTAACAAAAAGCTGATGGATGAGGTTGATATTCGTCCGGCAGAGCAGATGTGGGTTGATGGTGCTGATGGTGTTCCTGTACATGTTTTTGTAGTTAAACCGCATGGGTTTGAAGAGTATAAAAAATATCCGCTAGTTATTAATGTTCACGGAGGACCACAAATGCAGTGGATGGATTCTTTCCGCGGTGATTGGCAGGTTTATCCTGGTTCCGGTTATGTTGTTGCATTTTTCAATCCTCATGGCTCAACTGGATATGGAAGTAAATACACAGAGGCAATCTCAAAAGATTGGGGTGGAAAAGTTTATGAAGATGTAATGAAAGTAACAGAAGCCTTGGAAAAACTGCCTTATGTTGATGAAAACAGAATGGGTGCGATGGGCTGGTCTTACGGCGGATATATGATGAATTGGTTACAGGGACAAACTAAAAAGTTTAAATGTTTAGCTTCTATGATGGGTGTATATGATCTTGAATCTATGTGGGGTGCAACAGAAGAATTGTGGTTTGCAAGTTGGGATTTTGGCGGACAGCCATGGAATTCCGAATTATATACCAAATATTCACCATCCAACTATGCTAAGAATTTTTCAACTCCAACATTAATAATTGTTGGTGAAAAGGATTACCGCGTTCCTTACACACAAAGTCTGCAGTACTTTACCACTCTGCAATCTCTGGGAATCGACAGTCGATTAATAATATTTAAAAACGATGGACATTGGCCAAATAATGTAAAGTCGATGCCGCTATACTATAATTCACATCTAGAGTGGTTCCATAAATATCTTGGTGGTAATCCAGCGCCATATAATTCTATAGAATTAGTTAAAAATAATGTCTTTAAATAAATACTAATTTACTAGAGAGACGCAAGAAACTTTGCGTCTCTTATTTCTACCCCCTTCTAAAATTTCATAAAATTCATCATTTGATACGCCATATAATTTAGCCAACTAAACTGTTGCCTCTTGTTAAATAAAAAATTAGTTTCGTCAATAAACTTGAAAAAAAAGACCCAATCTAAAAATTAACATTAGGAGGCAATAATGGTTCGTAACATACTTGGTGTAGTTCTGGGGTATGTGGCAATGTTTGCTTTTGTATTCATTTCTTTTACTGTTCTTTATCTTATTCTTGGAGCTGATGGTTCTTTTGAACCCGGCACTTATGAGGTTTCAATTGTTTGGATTATTATCAGTTTTATTTTCGGATTAGCGGCTGCTGTACTTGGGGGATATCTTTGTGTTTTAATTTCAAAGAACAATAAAGCCGTTTTAGTACTGGCTGCATTAGTTTTAATCTTTGGAATTGCAATGGCAATCCCCGTTTTAGGAGAATCCGCTGACTATGTTTATGAGATGAGAAAAAATGATGTTTCCAATATGGAGGCCATGCTGAATGCAAAACAACCAGCATATATGTTAATATTAAATCCTATAATTGGGGCGCTTGGTGTTTTTGCTGGTTCAAAATTAAAAAAAGGAAAAACGATTTAGAGTTTTATATAATAAAAAAGGCGTCCATCGGACGCCTCAAGTAAGTCAAATCAGAACGTGTTATTAGCTGCGTGATTTTGCTTCATTAACTACGATATTTCTTCCTTTTAATTCCGAATCATTTAATGCTTTCATAGCAGTATTTGCTTCGGAGGAGTTCTCCATCTCAACGAAACCGAATCCTCTGGATCTGCCGGTATCGCGGTCTTTAACTACTTTTGCTGAAACAACACTTCCGTGTCCTTCAAATGCTTCTCTTAATGCTTCGTCGTCAACCGACCATGGGAGAGAACCCACAAATAACTTAGTACTCACTAGAACCTCTAAAAATAATAGTAAAAAAATTCCGGCCTATTACCGGAGGGCCAAAATTACGATTTATGGTACCGATAACCAAATTAATTCATCAATTGTGGTTTGGAATCAATTTATGTGTGTTTTCAATTTTTTAAAAGGTTTATTTACTCAATATTCTTAACAATTATTATATGATATCAATTATATGTATACAAAATAATGTATAACTTTGTATAATAATTTTTATTCAGGTTGATTTTATGAATATAGATGTAACTACTCCTGCTCTTTTATTTCCTGCAATTTCGCTATTGTTGCTGGCCTATACAAACAGGTTTCTAACACTTGCCACACTTATCCGGTCGTTGCATCAGAATTACAAAGAAAATCCAAACCATGTTCTATTGGGACAGATAGAAAATATGCGCAAGCGTGTTCATCTTATAAAACATATGCAAGGGGTGGGTATTGCTAGTTTGTTTCTTTGTGTTTTATGTATGTTTCTGCTGTTTTCCGGACAGACTGAGTTGGGCAAATATACTTTTGGCTTAAGCTTAATTGTGCTTTTGATTTCTTTAATTCTTTCGCTTAGAGAAATTGCTATATCTGTAGATGCTCTGGATATGCATTTAAGTGATATAGAATCCTCGCCAAATAAAAAAGACTAGGTTTTTAGATTTAAGGCTTGCTAGTTTATTATTAAGAGCTTATGTTTGTTATGAGCATATGCTCATAATTAATTTACAAAGAAAATGGCTAGACCCCTAAAAAAAAGAAAGATAGGTTGTAATCCCTCCTCTTACTACTTTAAACCCCGCGGTATTTCGTTATCTGATCTTGATGAAATAGAATTAGCACACGATGAACTAGAGGCAATAAGACTTGCCGATTTGAATGATCTGTTTCAGGAGGATGCTGCTGCAAAAATGCTTGTTTCACGCGCAACCTTTGGAAGAATAATTGTCCGGGCGCATCAAAAAATTGCTGATGCAATTATTAATGGAAAAGCAATCCGCATTTCTGATAACTTACCACAATCGATTAAAGAAAAATCAAAACATATCTGCAGTAATTGCGGAAGCAGATCTGAATTTGGTTTTCGAAAAAATAAATGTAAAAACTGTTTATCATCTACAAAGGAGTAAAAAAATGTTAAATGAAGTAAATTCCCGTTTTTCAGGAAGAATTGCTGTTGCAACAAATGATAATATATTAGTTGCTGGTCATGTTGGCAGATGTAAGGCTTTTCTTATATATGAAACAGATGGATCTAAAATTATAAGTAAAGAAATTAGAGAAAACTCATATACCCATCACAGCCAAAATCAAGATCATACAGAAGAACATCATCGTAAACATGGTGAGGGTCAAGGACACGGTCATCAAAACTTAGTTGAGGGATTAAAAGATTGTGGATCAATAATTTTCAATCATGGCGGATGGAGATTGATCGAAGATTTGAAGGCACACAATATCATGCCAATTCTTACAAACGAAGAAATTGCAGAAAATGCCGTACTAAAGTATATTAAAGGAGATCTGGTTATCTCAGATGAAAATGTTTGTCGTGGTCATCAACACTAAGAAAACAATCTACAGTTGCCGGTTTAAAAGCAAAACTTAAACCGGCCCTGTAATGAAATTAATATCTGCGTCTGCTGTTCTGACCACCACCGCTACCGCCAGATGATCTTCCGCCACCGCCATTAAAGCGTTTTCTGCTGTCTGTTTTTGGGCGAGCTTCGTTTACTACAAGTTTCTTTCCCTTAACTTCTTTAGTATTTAAACCGTTAATCGCTTTTTGCGCATCTGCAAGTCCTGGCATTTCCACAAATCCAAATCCTTTAGTTTGCTGCGAAAACATATCGCGAATAATTTTAACTTCTTTAACCTGTCCGAACTCTGAAAAAAGATTCATTAAATCTTCTTCCTGAACATCGTTTGACAAATTGCCAACGAAGATATTCATAGTAACTCCTGATAATTATAAAAAAATGTTAATAACGAGAGGGCATATTGCTTATGCGGCTCTTTTCCTGTGGATTAAAAATAGAACGACTTTTGTGGTATGACTTCAAAATTTTAATCAGGCAGATACAAGATAGGTTAATTAATTTAGTGAAACAACACAACTATAAAGGCTTTATTCTGTTGAATCTGAGATCACATGCGTGGTCCCTGATTCAGATTAACTGAAATATAGATAAAAACAGAATTAATAATTTAAAATAGGGCTTAACCACTTCTCAATTTCTTCAACGCTCATTCCTTTGCGTTTATGATAGTCAAGCACCTGGTCTTTTTCTATTTTTCCCACAGAAAAATATTTTGATTCCGGATGAGAAAAATACAATCCACTTACGCTTGCAGCTGGATACATTGCCATACTTTCGGTTAGCTTAATTCCAGCATTCTTCTCAACATCAAGCAAAGAAAAGATGATTGGTTTTTCTGTATGATCTGGTTGGGCTGGATAACCCGGAGCAGGACGAATTCCAACATATTTTTCCTTAACAAGGTCTTCGTTCGTAAAATTTTCATCTGGCGCATACCCCCAATATTCTATTCTAACAAGTTTGTGAAGATGCTCTGCAAAAGCTTCTGCTAATCTATCAGCTATTGCTTTAATCATTATGCTGTTATAGTCATCGTGGTCTTTTTCAAATTGCGCAACAATTTTTTCTATTCCAACTCCGGCAGTTACAGCAAACATACCTATATAATCTTCAACCTCGCTTTCTTTTGGCGCTATAAAATCTGCTAACGCAATATTCGGTTCACCTTCTGATTTTTGTAACTGTTGTCTTAAGGTATGTAAAACTCTTTTTACACCTTGTCGTGTCTCATCGGTGTAAACCTCGATGTCATCAGATCCAACAGAGTTTGCAGGAAACAATCCAACAACTCCATTTGCTGTAAGTAATTTTTCTGAAATAATTTTATCAAGAAGTTTGTTTGCATCATCAAAAAGCTTCTTAGCTTCAGATCCAACATTTTTATCTTCAAAGATTGATGGATATTTTCCTTTCAGTTCCCAAGTCATAAAAAACGGAGTCCAATCAACATAATTTCTTAAAGATTGAAGATTAAAATCCTTTAAAACGGTAACACCAAGCTTGTTGGGTCTTATTATTTCTGTTTTTTTCCAATCAATTTTAAGTTTATTCTCTCTGGCTTTTTCTATAGAAATTAAATTCTTGTCCGATTTTCTTTTTGAATAATCTTGACGAAGTTTTGCATACTCGTCTTTTATCGATTGAACGTACTTTTCTTTCTCTGCTTTATTTTCATTCAGTAGATTTGATACAACAGGGACACTGCGGGAGGCATCAAGAACATGAATTACTGCTCCGCTATAGTTTGGATCTACTTTAACAGCAGTGTGAATTCTTGAGGTTGTTGCCCCGCCAATAAGTAATGGCAATTTCATACCACGTCGTTCCATTTCTTTTGCAAC
>CALLZX010000211.1 GCA_937858935.1 uncultured Ignavibacteriales bacterium
TGGAAGAAGGACTTCAAATAAATTTTACCTTTCAACATTCTAAAACTTCTGACGGCCGAAGTGTCCTTTGCGTCCAGCCAATAAGCTTGTTTCAAAAAAGCAAAACTTATACTTTGAGCCTTGATGGGACAATATCGGACACTTTGGGAAACTCTATTGGCGATGATTGGCAGATTAGTTTTTCAACGTCTTCTCTTGCCTATCAGGAAATTAAAATGATTGATAACTTTACAAATCCCGGAGATTGGCAGCAACCAAGTTACAGCGGCTCTACAACCGGAGTTTTAGAATCAGGAACTCATTTTGAATATTCTACTCTTATTTATTTACCTAACACAAGCCCAAAGAAATCAGCAAAACTTTCTTACATGTGGGATGAAAACGCAAACACGTTTTTAATTAGAGAGTATTTAAAGAGTGGAGTTCCTCAAACAATTTATTTTGATACGAATTACGTTTTACAAAGTTATGTTTATGGAGATGGAAGTAATTCAAAATTCAGATTTTGCATTGATGAATTTCAAGGATCTGCATTTGGTGATCACGAAGTTTCTAATTGGATTAACATCGATTGGCATGGCTGGAAATTAGTAGAATGGAAATTAAACGATCCTGCTAGTGTGGGAATATGGATTGGAGATGAAGTGCTAACCGGCTCATATTTTAGAATTGATAGTTATCAGCTTACCAAAACTTCTGAAAGTTCGCTTTCGGGTACAATTTATTTTGATGATCTACGCGCTGTAAAAAAATCAACAATAACAGACATTGAATTATCTGAACTTTCTACCCCAAATGATTTTAGGCTTTTCCAAAATTATCCTAACCCGTTTAATCCTTCAACTATTATTAGTTATCAGCTGCCAAATCCCGGTAATGTTTTAATAAAGGTTTATGATGTTTTAGGTAATGAAGTTGTTACGCTAGTTAATGAATATAAATCATCGGGTATTTATAATGTTGAATTTAATTCTTCAGTGCTAAAGAACAATGCATCTTCAGGAGTTTATTTCTATACTTTACAAGCAGGCAGTTTTGTTGAAACAAAGAAAATGCTTTTATTAAGATAGTTTATTAAAAATAACTTGTTAACAAATTTACCTAAATAAATATTTATAGGGATTTTTATTTGTTGGGATAAAGCTTTTTCATTTCTTTAACTGAAATTGAAATCATTTCCTTTAAAACTTTTACATCTACATCTTCTAAAGATTTTATGTACAAACAAACTTTACTGGTTTTGTATTTACCAAGTTTTTTAAGAAGAGATTGTTGTGCTTCAAATCCAGGCATTAAATAAATGGTAAGATTTTGTTTGCGTGGAGAAAATCCTGCGATACACATATCGCCTTCTCTGCCGCTGGCATATTTGTAATGATACGATCCAAAACCGATTACACTTGGTCCCCACATTCTTGGTTCTTCTTTGGTAATGGATTTCATAATCTTAATTATACTATAACAATCATTGCGAACAGTTTCATCTTTTATTTTATTAATAAAAGATTCAACACTCGCTTTAGTTTGTTTTGTCTTATTTTCAGCCATAAGTACTTCCGTAAAATTTTTTTTATTGTTGGATTAAGTTAATTTTTAATTAATATTTATCATAAAATATAAATCTTTTATAATGGACCTGAACGGAAAGATTATTACACTAAAGTAACTTTGTAAATCAATATAATAATATGCCAAAAACAAAAAAATCACTTTCTCTTGCAAAAGAAAAAATAAAAATTCTTTTGCTTGAAGGATTGCACAATAATGCTTTACAACTCTTTGATGAAAACGGATATAATAATGTAGAATATCAAAAAGGATCCCCAGATAAATCTGGACTTATAGAACAAATTAAAGATGTTCATCTTCTTGGTATAAGATCTAAAACAAACATTACAAGCGATATTCTTAAGTATGCTAAAAAGCTTATTGCAATTGGATGTTACAGTATTGGTACAAACCAGGTTGATTTATTTTCCGCAAAGCTGAATGGAATTCCAGTTTTCAATGCACCGTTTTCAAATACCCGTTCAGTTGCAGAGCTTGTAATTGCCGAATGTATTTTCCTCATTCGTGGAATTCCGGAAAAAAACTTTGCCGCACACAATGGTATTTGGCTTAAAGACTCTTCAAACTCTTATGAAGTTAGAGGAAAGAATTTGGGCATTGTTGGATACGGACACATTGGTTCCCAGGTTTCTATTCTCGCTGAATCTTTGGGTATGAATGTTTTTTACTATGATATTGAAAAAAAGTTAAATCTTGGTAATGCAAGATCCTGTTCAACTCTGCAGGAACTTCTTTCTCTGTCGGACATTGTTACACTTCACGTTCCAGAAACCGATCTTACAAAAAATATGATAAGTTATGCGGATTTAAGTTTGATGAAAAAAGGATCATATTTAATTAACGCATCAAGAGGTTCTGTTGTTATGATTGATGCACTTAAAAAATCATTGGAAGAAAATCATTTAGCCGGTGCAGCGATTGATGTTTTTCCTGATGAACCACATTCGAATAAAGATTCTTTTAAAAGTGGTTTGCAAAAGTTTCCAAATGTAATTTTAACTCCGCACATTGGCGGAAGCACATCTGAAGCACAGGCAAACATTGCTCTTGAAGTTTCTGAAAAATTAGTTAAGTATTGCGATGTTGGAACAACAATCGGTGCTACAAATTTTGTTGAAGTTGCTCTAACACCAAATTTAAATAAACAGAGATACTTGCATATTCATAAAAATCAGCCGGGAGTGTTAAATAAAATCACAAAGGTGTTCACCTCAAGAAAACTTAACATTGCATCACAATACTTACAGACCGATGCGCATATTGGTTATGTAATAATTGACATCGACCAAAAAGAAAATGCTGATGAGATAATGAAAGAACTGAGATCAATTCCGGAAACT
>CALLZX010000212.1 GCA_937858935.1 uncultured Ignavibacteriales bacterium
AAGCAACAAGAATATCAACAGCTTTAATTATTTCATCGCTAAGCTGATCTTTAATCTTAAGTTTTGTTTCAGAACTTTCGTTCAGAGAATCTATAATAAATTTTTTTGCGTCCAATTTTTTCCTTAATGTGTGATTGTCATTGTGAGGAAAGTTTTCTGACGAAGCAATCTGTAGATTCCTTCATCGCTTTGGGACCCGAAATGACAATTAATACTATACTAAAAGCCCTTGTTTAATGTGTACTGCAGAAGCGAAATCTTTTATTAAATCCCAGTTGTTTTCATCTTCAAAATAATTTCCTGTAACGATTATCGATGCACCGTTCTCAACTTTTTCTCTTGCTGCTCTTGGATTTCTGATTCCACCTCCCACAACAACAGGGATTGTACATTGAGAAGAAACTGCTTTAACCATTTCGTTGGTAACTGAATTATCTGCCCCGCTTCCAGCTTCAAGATAAATTAATTTCATTCCAAGATATTCTGAAGCGAGCGCAGTTGCTGCAGCAATTTCTGGTTTATTTCTTGGGATTGGCAGACTTCCGCTCATATAAATTGCTGTCGTTGTTGAACCTGATTCAACTAATATGTAAGCAGTTGATATTGCTTCAATTCCAGATTTTTTTATTGATGGCGCTGCAAGAACATGTTTGCCGATCAAGTGTTCTGGATTTCTTCCACTTACAACAGACAAAAATAAAATCGCATCCGCAAAAGATGAAACTTGCGTTATACTGCCAGGAAAAATTATCGAAGGAAGGTTTGTGTAAGTTTTTACTTTTTCTATGAAAGATTCAAAATCACCATTAACCATTAAACTTCCGCCAACTAAAAATCCATCTACCCCTGATTTTTCACAATGCTTTAAAAATCCAGCTACTTTATTCTCGGGAAGTTTATCAGGATCGAGCAGAACTAAATAAGCAGCTCCCTTTTCTTTTATAGTATTTAATAGTTGGTCGTAAATCTTCATAAATATTGATTTATAGCTAATTCAATATAGGAATTTAGGTTTAGAGAAAAAAGATTGAGTAGTCAATGATTATTCAGATTCTTTAAATAATATATTCCAACTATTGTTTTGGCATCAGTTATCTCGCCATTTCTAATCATATTTTCAATTTCATCCGATGAGTGTTCAAGTATTTCCATTCCATGTTCGCCTTCTTCACGATTATGATTTCCAGGAATTAAACCACTTGCAGAGTAGATGTGAAGTACTTCTGTACAATATCCCGGCGCTGTATAAATCTCACCTAGTTTTTTAATCTGCTTAGCTTTGTATCCAGTTTCTTCTTCAAGTTCACGAGTTGCACAAACTAACGGATCTTCACCTTTATCTAGTTTGCCAGCGGGAAGTTCAATTAATGTTTTCTGAAGTGGATAACGAAATTGCTTAACTAAAATTATTTTACCATCACCTTTAACAGGAACAACTACTGCTCCCCCCGGATGAATTGCAATTTCCCTAATTCCCTTATTGCCGCTTTCATATTCAATTTCATCAATTTGATGATCAAATACTTTTCCTTTAAAACGAATTTCTGATTTGAGGAGTTTGTAGTTCATAATTTTGATTAATTGTCATTGCAAACGATTTACCACGGCGAATTCGATTGAAGAAATCTTATAAATATTTAACAGACTGATTGCTTCGTTACGCTCGCAATGACGTTTAATTTTTACTTTCTGTATTTAGAATCATAATAAGGAATAAGCTCGCTGCCAAGAAATTTTATAAGTGCCGTTATTACACCAAGATCATCAAGATATCCAATTAGTGGAGCTATATCAGGAATCGTATCAATTGGTGAAATAAAATAAATCAATCCCATTACAACAATTGCTTTTCGATGCCAGCTTACGTAGGAATCTTTCATGTAATTGTAGAGAGCAATTACATCTTTTGCAAAAGAAATTTTCTTACCAACACGCTGAACTTTACTCCATAAGTTTTCTTCAACGTAAGCAGTTCTTTCATTGTAATCATCTTCTATTTCTTTATCTGTTTTGCCGCCGGTTCTAAATGCCCCGAGATCATTTAAGTTTTCAAAAAGCTCATCATCCGGAGTTACAATTTCTAAATCTCTTTCTTTCATCACTGCTCCTATTTTTGATGCGATTTAAACCAATCAAACACGGTGTTCCACCACAACTTTGCATTTTGCGGTTTAGAAACAAAATGGGTTTCATCAGGAAAATACAAGAACTTACTTTCAACTCCCAATCTTTGCAGAGTTGTAAAAGCTTGGAATGCCTGTTCTTCAGATAATCTAAAATCAAATGCACTGTGAACAATTAACATTGGTGTTTTAAAATTCTTTGCATATTGATGCGGTGACCATTTTACATATGCTTCGCGATTTTCCCAAGGAGTTCCATTTACATCCCATTCAGGAAACCAAAGTTCTTCAGTTGTACCCCACATACTTTCAAGATTAAAAGTTCCGTTATGACAAAACAAAGCACTAAATCTATCCGTGTGTCCTTCAATCCAGTTGATCATATATCCGCCGTAAGATGCACCTGAAGCAAAAGTATTTTTAGGATCGATATATGAGAAATTCATTAAAGCATAATCGTATGAGTTCATCAAATCGATATAAACTTTTCCTCCCCAATCTCCGGATATTTCATCTGTAAACTTTTGTCCGTATCCAGTTGAGCCGCGTGGATTGGGTGCAACAACAACATAACCGGCCGCAGCAAACATTTGAATATTCCAACGATAATGGAAATTATCTTCCCAAGCTCCTTGCGGTCCGCCATGAATTAAAAACATCATCGGATATTTTTTATTTGGATCGAAGAATGGCGGTTTAACTAAAATTGATTGAACTTTATCACCATTAGCACCTTTACACCAGAAAGTTTCGACAGGATTCATTTCAAGCTGAGAAAGAATTTCTTCATTTGTAAAAGTAATCCTCTTTAATGTATTCTTTCCATCTGTGCTCTGTGAAAATATTTCGCTTGGAAGATCTGATCGTTGCTTTAAGAAGTAAAGAGTTTTACTATCATTAGATAATTGGATGTTTGTATTATAATTATCTTTGTGGAAAAGTTCTATCTCACCATCATTTACATTTAGTTTGTATATCAAATTATTAATTTCAGTACCAGCAGTAAAATAAATTGTTTTTGAATCTGGAGAATAAATAAATTCATCAACAGAAAGCTCAAAATCTTCTGTAAGATTTATCGTTTCTCCTGTTTTACGATTAAACAAAATCAAATCTTTTTTGTCGGCTTCAAATCCAGCACGCTTCATTGATGTCCAGGCAAGCCAGTTCATATCTGGTGAATAAACAGGCTGGCAATCAACACCTTTACTTGTTGAAATAAGTTTTGGGGTTGTTGGTGAAGTTAAACCAAGAATATAAATTTCAATGTTGGTGCTTGTTGCTTTTGTAAATTCGGGATTTTGTGAGTAAGCAATCTCACTTCCATCATATGAAAAATTAAAATCATTTGCCGAACCTAATGCAAGCGGAGGAACATCTTCTTTATTGCCTTCGTTTAAATCTTTATACTCACCGGTTGCAACATCCAGTAAAAATAAGTGGCTGCGTTTAAGTCCTCGCCAATCATTCCAGTGGCGATACATTAACTCAGTAAAAATCTGTGCCTTAACTTTACTTTCTTCATTGGCTTTATCTTGTTGCTCATTGCAATCCTGAGTTGTGCATTCAGGATAAACGGATGAAACAAATAAAATTTTCTTGCCGTCTTTAGACCATTCAAAATCCGAAGCGCCTGTATAAATATCAGTTAATTGTTTTTCATTTGAACCATCAAGATTGCATTGCCAGATCTGTCCACCGCGAGTAAACGCAATTGAT
>CALLZX010000213.1 GCA_937858935.1 uncultured Ignavibacteriales bacterium
CATTCCATATTTTTTCATATTCAACTTTTGCATATTCAAGGGCAAGGGTAACGGCATCATCCCACGGTGCAAATCCAGGGGGAACATAAACAGCAATCTTTGGGGCTTTCTCTAATCTTATCACATCCATATTATTATCTTCGCTTTGAACTTCGGCATAAATTTGTGCCGCCTGACCAAGACTTATTTGTTCAAAGAAAACTTCTTCGAGTAAACACTCTGAAACAATTTTTTCGGATTGATCAATTAAAAATGAACCGCCACGATAGTTTAAAAGCCAATCGGCTTTAAGACCATCAAGCAAAGCATGAAAAGTAATTCCATATGCTTTAAGATGATCTGTTTGTGTGAGATCCATTGGGATGAGGATTTTATTTTGGGGGAATAGTTGAACCGACAACAAAATAAAAAGAAAGAATATTTTTTTGTATTTATTTATCATAAAAATAGATGCCGGATCAAGTCCGGCATGACAAAAATGTTAATTACTAAATAAAAAGAATCTTAAGCAGACTTAACATCACTCTTTATAAAAATAGGCTCGGAGTTTTTCTCAACTGCATCTTTGGTGATAATGCATTTATCAACTTCTTTTTTGTTGGGAAGATCATACATGATATCAATCATAAAATCTTCAACTATTGATCGCAACGCTCGTGCACCTGTTTTTCTTTCCATAGATTTTTTTACAATTGCATCTAATGCAAAAGGATCGAACTCTAATTCTATTCCTTCCATTAAGAAAAGTTTTTTATACTGTTTAATTATTGCGTTCTTTGGTTCAGTTAAAATATTGTGCATAGCTTCTTCTGTCAGTTGATGAAGCGGAGCCGCAACAGGTAATCTTCCAATCAATTCCGGAATCAATCCAAATCTTAAAAGATCTTCCGGCTGGATGTGAGATATTAAATCATCTTCCTTCGTCTTTGCTTTCAGATCAGATGAAAAGCCCATTCTATTTTCATTAAGTCGCTTTGCAATTATTTTATCGATTCCATCAAACGCGCCGCCAACAACAAAGAGAATATTTTTTGTGTTAAGATTTATTAAACTTTGTTCGGGATGTTTTCTTCCGCCTTTGGGTGGAATACCGGCAATTGTTCCTTCTAATATTTTTAACAATGCCTGCTGTACACCTTCACCAGAAACATCACGTGTAATTGATGTGCTTTCACTTTTACGTGCTATCTTATCAATCTCATCAATGTAAACAATTCCTTTTTGCGCACGTTCAAGATTGTAATCCGCGGCTTGTAATAGATGAACCAAAACTGATTCAACATCATCACCAACATAACCGGCTTCTGTTAATGTTGTAGCATCTGCAATTGCAAAAGGAACATCTAAAGTTTTTGCTAAAGTTTGTGCCAGCAAAGTTTTTCCAACTCCGGTTGGACCAATAAGAAGAATATTGCTCTTCTCAATTTCAACATCATCAAGTTCAAAAAAGGTTGTGCGTGATCCAATTCGTTTGTAATGATTATAAACGGCAACTGCTAAAACTTTCTTTGCGCGATCCTGTCCAATCACATAATCATCAAGTGCTTTTTTAATTGTTTCCGGTGTGTGCTGATTCCATTTGCCCTGTTTCTGATTGCTGAACGCGGCAAGATTATTTTTTAAAATATCAACACTGCTTCCAATGCAAATATCACAAATGTAAACATCGGGTCCGGCAATCATACTCCCAACTTCGTTTCCATCTCTTCCGCAGAAAGAGCACTTTACAATTTTTTGTCCGGGTTTTTTAGACATCGATTATCCTAACTTAATTTTTTCTTTAACTCAATTATATTTTGTCTCGCTCCATCCAAGTATAAAGACTTCGGAAATTTAGCAAGGAGACTTTCGTAAGATTCGACAGCTTTTACGGAATCTTTCAATCCATACTGATAAATCTGACCCTGCAAATATAAGGCTTTATCCGCATAAATGTTTTTCTCGGCTTCTTCAACAATCAGCGAAAGATCAGCAATTGCGGCTGAATATTTATCGGTTGCAATTAACATTTCCGCAGCTCTTAGCTTAGCAATCGAATGAAAAACAAATGCCTGCGGGTTTTGCGAAATTTGCAGATATATTTCTCTGGCTTCATTAAAACTTTTTAGTTCTGTTAAAAACTCAGCCTTGCAATAAAGTGCAAGGTTAGACGAATCATTCTTAGCTGTGTTCAATAAAATTGAAAGCTCAATTGCATCATTTGCAATGTTATCCTTTAAATTGCCCACCACTGTTAACAAATACATCCTTGCTGATTCAAAATCATTTTTAAATGATAATACTCTTGCAAGCTGATAGTTTGCATAACTTTTATCTTCTACATTTGCACGAGGAAGTTTGAGAACTGATTGAAAAAGTTTTTCAGCATCATCAATCTTTGCTTGACGCATTTTAATATTGCCCAGTTCTACAAAAGAGAGCGAAGCAAATTTTGACATTGGGTAATCATAAGCAATGATAGCAAAATACTTTTGTGCTTCATCGAGATCATTAATAAAATAGGCATATAAAATTCCCATTCTCAGGTTTGCTTCAATGGCAACTTCGGAATGCTGATAAACTTTTACTATTTCCTGATATGCATTTATAACAGGTTCAATTTCTTTCTCCTCAACTTTTGCCGGGATGTAAAATGGTTTCCACTCTGGATTGGCTGCGTTGTACTTTTGAATAAACAAAGCTTCCTGAGTTTTTGCATATCCTAATTTTGCCAGAGGAATGTTTTGCTGATCACCGTAATTATCTATAAGAAACTTAAATACTTCAGACGCTGTTTTGTATTCGCCATCACGATAAACAAAATCACCAAATGAAAAAAGATCAGCACCTTTTGTGTTTTGCTTTTTATCAATCTCTTTGTAAAGATCAAATGCCTCATCGTAAATCTTTTTTTCGATATACAATCTTGCAAGCAAATAGGAGAAGCTTATGTCATCAGATTTATGTTTTTCAACAACTTCAATTGTTTCATCCAGTGCATTTGGTTTATTTGAGTATGAAAGAATTTTGCTTTCTATCTGCGGATATTGCGAAGGATTAGCTTTGATCAAATCACAATACTCGCCTGCTGCTTCCCTGTAGCGCATTGTTATCTGATAAAGTTCTCCAAGATCATAAGAGTATAAAAACGGATCTTTAGAAATTTCTTTTCCACGATTCAAATACTCAATTGCTTTTTCAAAATCTCTTTTTTCAATTGCATAGTTAGAAATAATTCTAAGGGTCATTGGATTTGTTTTAAACTTTTCAGCAGCATCATCCCAAACCTGGTAAGCTTTTGTGCGATCTCCGGCGGTGTAATAAGTTGAGCCGAGTAATCCATACAAACTAATATCCTGCGGAGTAATTTTTATTCTTGAGTTTATAATTGCAGCCGATTCATCATACTTTTTTAGCTGAAGGTAAAGCGAATTAAGTTTGTTGAAGTACTGAATATTGGTTGGATCTTTTTTGTTTAGCGTTTCAATTATCTCGACAGCCTTAGCAAAATCCCCCCGTTGCTCATAACTTTCTGCAAGCATAAACTGGTTCTGATCCAATGGACTTTGCTGTGCATAAAGCGAAAAGGTTATCAGAATTATTGTAAGAATTTTCTTTATCATAGCTTAAAAATAGCAATTAAATGCGGGCATTCAAGGGGAGAAATCAGGTTATATGTTGGAATCCGTTAACTATCGGATGGAGTGATGGGATTATTACTGCGCTTAAGTAAAACAATTTATTATATTTGAATTAAAGAACTTCAGAATGAATAAACATAACGTTGAGTAAATATGGATTTTATTTCCTTAATTATAGATTTTTTTCAGGGTTTGGTAAGATTCGAATGGACATTCAAAAAA
>CALLZX010000214.1 GCA_937858935.1 uncultured Ignavibacteriales bacterium
AACATTACCTGGTCAATCATTTCCATAAACTCTTCATACTTCATCGGGCGATTATCAAGTGCAGATGGAAGACGAAAACCGTAATCAACAAGAGTTTGTTTACGGCTTCTGTCCCCAAGGTACATCCCCCTTATTTGCGGAACACTAACATGTGACTCATCAATTATCAAAAGAAAATCATCAGGAAAATAATCGAAAAGATTGAACGGACGAGAATTTGGTTCTCTTCCATCCATATGCCGGGAATAGTTTTCAATTCCAGAGCAGTAACCAATCTCCTTCATCATTTCGATATCAAACCGGGTTCTTTGTTCAAGTCTTTGAGCTTCCAAATATTTTTCTTCTTTACGTAAAACATTTAATTGGTCAGAGAGTTCCTGCTCAATATTATAAATTGCTTTTTGCATTTTACTTCTATCAGTAACAAAATACTTTGCAGGATAAATTGGAACAGAATCAACTTCACGAATAATTTTACCAGTTACCGCATCTATAATAGAAATCTTTTCAACATCATTATCCCAGAATTCGATTCTAACAGCTTCTTCATATTGATAAGCAGGAATTATTTCAATAACATCTCCGCGAGCACGAAAAGTACCTCGATTGAATTCCACATCGTTTCTTGTAAAATAAATATCAATCAACTCACGCATAAACTTTTTACGATCAAGTTTATCCCCTTTTTTTACAAAGATGATTTGTTTGGCATATTCTTCCGGGGCACCAATTCCATATATACAGCTCACACTTGCGATTACAATTACATCCCTTCTGCCTTCAATTAATGATGTAGTCGCTTTTAATCTTAGCCTGTCAATCTCTTCATTAACAGAAAAATCCTTTTCGATGAAAACATCCCGAGATACAACATAAGCTTCCGGTTGATAGTAATCATAGTAACTTATAAAAAACTCAACTGCATTATTAGGAAAGAAAGATTTGAACTCAGAGTAAAGCTGTGCTGCTAGAGTTTTATTGTGTGAGATTATTAAAGTTGGTTTATTGGTTTGGGTGATCACATTTG
>CALLZX010000215.1 GCA_937858935.1 uncultured Ignavibacteriales bacterium
AGGTTTGCGGGAATTGAATTTATTATCACCAGAATCAACATCATAAACAACTTCGCATTCGCCATCTGGATCGTTAAAATTTGTACGAGTGGCGATGGTTGGAGTTTCCGGAATGCCATCACCATTCTGATCCGCTAAAATTATTCGTGGCTTAATTCCAACGGGTTCACTGTACGGAAATCCCGAACCATACTGCCAGCGCATTCCAACATTAAACCAGTTATTGAAATCATAATTTAAAACAAAATTAAATGTATGTGTCTGATCAAAACGAAAAGGTAATTTTATTCCATCTTCAAACCTGTTTGCATATGCAAGTGCGTAAGAAATCCATCCGCTTAGCCTGCTGTTATTCATAACATTTCTTTTGGAAAGGAAAAATTCAAATCCGTAAGCTTCACCAAAAGAATTGTTAACGGGAATCTGTGTTAGCGAATCACCACTTACGGGAACAGGATTCGTCCAACTGCTCGCCAATCGTGGGTCTCTTCCAGGAATTGGCTCAGTAATAAAAGCTGTTCCATCTACTTTCTTTTGGACAATCAAGTCAGTAAAATCTTTATAGTAAGATTCAAAGCGTAAACTCCATTCATTAGTCAGCCAGCGTTCAATCCCGATTACATAATGGATGGCCTTTTCCGCATCAAGCGGTTTTGTATAAACATCAGCAAGATCAAAAAGAATATTCTGATCACGAAGTTTTTCATAACCAGGTGATTGATAATAAATTCCCCAAACTCCACGCAATGTGGTGATTTCATCTATCGCATAAGAAAAAGAAAGTCTTGGTGCTATATAACCTTTTCCAAGAAGATCATAATAATCCAATCGTAAACCCGGATTGATAAAAAGTTTTTCTGTTACTTTAAAATTATTTTGTGCATATGCTCTGTAGCGATTATATTTTTTAATATCCTTCAAATCGCTGAGAGCTGCACGAAACTGCGGATTTGCAGCAAAGATTGCTTCAAGTGCAGGATCAAGTTCAAACTTAAAATCCATTGTTGTTTCCATAAAATCAACACCGGCACCTGCTTCAAAAATATTTTCATTCCACAGATAAGTAAACTTATCATCTATAGTAACTTTGCGATAATCAAAGTCCCCATTGAATTTAAATCCAAGTAAGTAAGGCTTTATTGTATCTGGAATTGTTTCTTCAAAATCATCTCTGTTTAATGATGGATCAAGAATTTGTGAATCAAAATCTGTTGTGCCGTTATTTTTATACCACGAAACAATAACTTTGTTCAAATAATTTTTTGATGGAGCAAAATGCCATGCTGCTGATACAATATCATTTCTTGTAATGTTATAAACTCCAACACTATCGGGCGTATTACGTTCTTCCCCGCTAACAACATCAACACCATCACGTGATAGAATTCCGTTTAACAGAATTTTATGTCCTTTAAATGGACCAAAAACAAGTTTAGCCTGAAAATCATAAAAATTCGGGAATGAAGTATTATCATCAACCAAGCCTGCGCTTTTTACAAATGGTTCAATCACAAGATCATAATAAGTTCTCCTTGAATTGACTAACCAGCTTCCCTTCACATTGAATGGATTTTTTCCTTCAAGAACAATGTTTGCATCCACAATAGAAACATTAACGTTTCCTCTAAAATATTTTGCATTATCACCTTCACGATTTGTTACATCCAGCACTGCAGAAAGTCTATCGCCGTATTTTGCTGGAAATCCACCGGACATTAAGTTAACATCTGAAACTGCATCGGGATTAAACATACTAACAACACCGTAAAGTCTGTATGGATTAAATATTTCAACATCATCCATAATAATTAGATTTTGATCGGGGCCGCTGCCGCGAACAACTAGCTGAGATGAAAAATCATTTGGAGCTAATACACCGGGTAATGATTGTAATGTACGTAAAACGTCTTCAGCTGCACCGGGTAATATTTTTGCGTTACGAGGGTTCAAATCAATTAGACTTGTGCGTGTATCATTTTGCTGCTGAACTTTCATTCCCGTTACTTGAACTGATTCAATTTCAATAACAGCCTCTTCCATAGAGACATCCAGTTCAGTAGTTTTACCGGGATAGATTTCAACATCAACAACCTTTGTTTGATGACCGATTGCACTGAATCGTACTTCGTATTCGCCTGCAGGAATTCCGGTTATTTTGTAATTACCATTTTCATCCGCACCCGTACCAAGATTGGTGTTTAGTATAAAGACATTTACAGATGGAAGTGCACCATTTATATCAGTTACTTTTCCGGACAAACTTCCTGTTTGAGCAGACAAAGTAAAGTTGATTAGTATAAAAATTGTGAACGCAAATAATTTCATAGATTTATTTTATTTCTTATCTAAACATAAGAAAGTAGAAAAACATTCCATTTGACTGAAATCAATGCGTTATAAATATAGAGAGAAGAAGCGGGTATAAAGTCCTAAATTTATCTCATGAAAATTTGAGTTTAAGTCACCGGGTTTATAATTATATCGATACCTTGTATATAAAGTAAATGTATCAAACATTGTAAACCATCCTAACGAAACTTCAGGCGCAAATCCATTTTGACCTGAAAAATTTGTGTATGCAGAAACGCCTGCAGAAATGTATTCGATATAATCTATTGGAAATATTTTTTTATAGCCAAACCTTAGATAATGATTATTCTCATCTCCAAATCTGTACGTATATTCTGCGGCAATGTATCCTGAAGGATAGTTCCCTTTTTTTGCTCTGAACGAAATAATCGGGATTTCCTTTGTAAGAGTATAATAACCGATAGAACTGTAATCCATTAATCCTGGCATAGGCAGAACAAAAACAGAACCGGCAAATAAACATAACGTCCAGATACTTGATCCTTCACTTATTATTGGTTCATAAGGCAAATCAAATTCAAAAGATTCGGATTTATTTTTCTTGCCTGAAGAATCAATTGTTTCAATTATAAAACTTACATTCTTATCTAAAAATTTAAGAGCAGTAATATCAATCTTTGCAGAATGAGCCTCGCTTAATCCACTTGAAACGAGATATTCGTATTTATTATCAATAATAACGTTACTCAAACAAACTTCACTGGTATAGAATGATAATATAAAAATATACGGTGGTTCTTGTTTTACATAAGCATCAATTAAAAAAACTTCCATACCTATTGAATCTGATTGAGTTTCAAAATCTTCCTGAGAAAAGATTGAATATGAAGTAGCTAATAAAAACAAAGTTGTTAAAAAGTATTTTTTCATTGGTTGTGATTTATTTTTAAAGTTGATGTAAAGTTAGTAAAAGGATTTATCTTTTTTCATCTGAATTTTGTAATAAATATCTATTGTTTTAATATTGCTTTCAACAAATCAGAGATTTTCAAATGAAAAAGTTTTTAAAGATAGGAATACCAGTATTAATATTAATTCTTGCCATCGTTATATGGTGGCGATATTATTTTGTTTTTGGTGAAGGTGTAAAAGCCGGAAACTTAAACTTTGTAGTAAAGAAGGGTTACGTTTTCAAAACGTGGGAAGGCAGATTAATTCAAGAGGGATTTAAAACTCCTACTCCAAATCAAATGCAAAGTAACGAATTTGAATTTAGTGTTGCAGAAGACAGCATTGCACAAATTCTTGAAAGATACAGCGGCAAATTTGTTGAGTTGAGATATAAAGAATATTTAAATGCAATTCCCTGGCGCGGCAACAGTAATTTTGTTGTTACGGAAATTTTAGAAGTAGAAAACCCTGCTGATCACAAGACTTTGCCGTATTGAGATAATTTGGAATCATTTAGTTTGTAAAATTTTAGAGATAGAAAACAAAATGAAAATCATAATAAATACTTTACTAATAATTATAATCTGTATAACAATTTTTAATTGTAGTTCTCAAAAACTCGAAGTATTCGAATCAAAAGAGATTTATAAATCCAATGATTTAATTGTAACGCAGATCACAGAAAATTGTTTTGTACATACTTCATTTTTGCAAACTAATGATTTTGGAAACGTTCCCTGCAACGGTCTTATCGTTACAAATAATAATGAAGCAATTATTTTCGACACACCAACCAATGACAAAAATTCAGAAGAGTTGATCAAATGGATAAAAGAAACGCTACATTTCAAAATTAACGCAATTATACCAACACATTTCCACGATGATTGTTTGGGCGGACTGAAAGCATTTGATAAGAATGGAATTCCCTCTTACGCGAATTATAAAACCATTGAACTTGCGAAAGAACATAATTATAATATCCCCAAAAACAGTTTTAAGGATTCACTTACTTTAATATTGGGTGCTGAAATAATTACAGCAAAGTTTTTTGGGGAAGGACACACCAGAGATAATATTGTTGGATATTTTTCCAGTGAAAATGTAATGTTTGGAGGTTGTTTGATAAAAGAAATAGACGCAAGCAAAGGTTATTTAGGCGATGCAAATGTAGCGGATTGGTCAGGCACAGTTGAAAAAGTTAAGAAGGAATATCCGGATGTTAAAATTGTTATTCCCGGACACGGAGATTATGGAGACAAAAAATTACTTGATTATACGATTAACTTGTTTAGGCACGGTAAGTAATTTGTCCAATCACAGAAAAACTAAAAACTAAACCCTCTTAAAAACTCTTCTGTACTCATTCGCTTTTTTCCTTCCTGTTGGATTTCAAGAATTCGGATCGCATCTTTTCCACAGCCAATTAATAATTCTGTTTTGGTTTGATTAATCTCACCGGGTTTTAAATTTAAGTTTTTAACAACTTCTGATTTATAGATTTTAATTACTTTATTGTTATGCAAAAAGTAAGCTACAGGATGTGGAGATAATCCTCTTACCAGATTATGAATCTCTTCTGCCGATTTATTAAAATCGATTAAACAAATCTCTTTAGTGATCTTTGGCGCAGGCGACGCAAGAGAATCATTCTGTTTTTGTAAATCGTAATTACCTGATTCAATTAGCTTAACTGTATTAAGAACAAGTTCAGAACCTACTATGCTCATTCTATCATGTAAAGTCTCAAAATTATCATCAGAATCTATTTTTACTTTTTCTTGAAGATAAATATTTCCCGTATCAACTTTTTCTGCGAGTTTAAAAGTTGTTAAACCTGTTTCTTCATCACCATTAATT
>CALLZX010000216.1 GCA_937858935.1 uncultured Ignavibacteriales bacterium
TCCTTTGGTAAAAACCACATTACACCTTTTTCATCAATTTTTATTTTGATGTATTCGATTTCAGGAACACCATTTTTTTTTCCAATTTTTATCCACTCATATCCATCATACATAGCAATGCCGGAAGCCATTGCAACCCAAATTCTACCTAGAGAATCTTGAGTAATATCATTTACACGGTTATCGGGTAAACCATTGTCTGTAGAATATTTGGTAATAAGAAAACTTTGAGATTGTGCTAGGAATTGTGTAGTAATTAGAAGGGCTATAATGAGAATTGCTAAGATTTTAATTTTAATTCTGTTACACATTAAATCTTAACTTTCCCCAATTTTTAACTATTTTTTTACACTAATTAAAATTAGGCTAATGTCGTCATCATATTCGGATCCTGTAAACTCATCAAACTTCTTTTGAATAATTTCAAGAGGATTTTCACCTGCTTGTATATTCCTTATGATTTCATATAGTCTATGTTCACCAAAACTTTCCAAATTTTTAGCTCTGGAATCTGTAATTCCATCTGTTGTTAGATAAACCTGGTCACCCTCATTTAATTGTATAATGTTATCTTCATAATCACCAATTTTTGAAAAACCAAGTAATAATCCTTTTGATTTAATACTTAAAACTTCACCAGTGCTTTTCTTATATATAATCGGGATATCACCAGCACCTGAGTATTTTAATTCTTTAGTTTTATTATTTACAATTATTATGGAAAGTGTGGCAAATACTTCCGATATTTTTGTATCACCATAAACAGTTAGGTTTACCTGCTGCAAAATATCAGATGGAGAATAATCCTGAGCTTGCTGCAAGACGCTTCTGAGTGCGCTCCTGATATATCCTGCATATGCATATGCAAAATACCAGGCGCCCCATTTCTTCCCCATAACATCACCAAGAATTATAACCAGATTATTCTCATCTAATTGAAAGTAATCAAGAAAATCTCCACCAGGTATTCCTTTAAAAGGAATATGCATGTGTGATATTGAAAACCCTTCAAATACCGGAAATGTATCCGGAACTACTTTTGTTCTTAATGAACTTGTTGCTTCTTGCAACTCTGAAATTACTTTCTTTCTTTCATTACCAAGACTATTAATTATAGCTGATACTTTTGCTACAACTAATTTTGGACCAGCTGTTTTTACAACGTAATCTGTAATGCCCAAATCATAACCCTCAAGAATATCTTCTTCACTTCCTTTTGCTGTAAGAAAAATAAATGGAACGTCTTTTAAAGAAGGTATTTCTAGAAGCATCCGTCTAAATTCAAATCCATCAGTTTTAGGCATCATTATGTCTGATACAATTATATCCGGAATTTTATTTTTAATTAACTCCATTGCTTCATCTACACTGTTTGCTGCAGTACAATCATATCCTGCTTTTTCCAGATTATATTTAAAGAGTCTGGACATTGAAGCATCATCATCAACAAATAAAATCTTGGGAGTAACTTCATCAAATGATTTTTTTAAACTTTTTCTTATCCCATAAGTTCTATAAATATCTGATCTTCTAATTAATGCTTGCGTTTTTAGGATTAATTCTTTTATCTCAAATGGTTTTGTTATAATATCATCGCCGCCAGATTCAACGGCTTTTGATTTATCTTCAAGAGTGTTTTTTGCTGTTACAAATATGAAGGGAAGGAATCTATGATTTTCATTTTCTCGAACTTTTTGACAAAACTCAAAACCGTCCATACCTTCCATAGTTACATCAGAAAGTACAAGATCTATTTTTTCTTTTTTTAAAATATCAAAAGCCTGATTGGAATTTTCAGCTTCAAAAGGAATGAAGTTGTTTAATTTCAAATGATGAATAATAAGCTTCCTTATTGTCTTGTCATCATCTATAATTAAAACTGTTCTTTTTTCAGATTCGGACATTTATTAGCAGTTTAGTATAAAATATATTTACGAATCTTTTAATTTAAAACTGGAATCACAGCTTACAACTTAAAATGTTATTTGAAACTTTGAACAGCATCATCTGCGGATTTAAAGGATTCAAAAACACGGTACATTCTTGTTAATTCAAACATTGAATGAACTGCAGGTTGAAAACCTACCAATCGAAGATCACCGCCTAATCCAGTCAGTTTCTTCAACGAAACTACAAGGCTTCCAAGGAAAGTAGAATCAATAAATTCACAGGTAGAAAGATCAACCACGATTTTTTTAAAACCACGCTGAATATCATTTACAAGAACTTGCTTAAATTCTTCAGCTTCTACTAATGTAGCACGTTTTAGGTTAACAGAAATAACGATAACATCTTCTTTTGCTTCTCTAAAAAATTCCATAATATTTTTCCCTCTATTCGGTTGATCTATTTTCGATTTTATATTTATCCATCAGCCTGTAGATTGTTGCTCTGCCAAGCTGTAATCTTTTTGCTGCCTCTACAATATTACCATTAGTAATATTAAGCGCGTGTCTAATTGCTTCTTCTTTTAATTTCTCAAACGGAATTACAGTTTCATCACTAAATAATGGTCCTGTATATTCTATTCCAGTCGAACTTTCACCAGTCCTTAAATGTGCTGGAAGATCCTCAACATCAATTATGTCTTTATCGGTTATGATCAAGCATCTTTCTATCGTATTCTCAATCTCGCGTACGTTTCCCGGCCAATTATATTCATATATAAGCTTTAATGCTCGCTTAGAAAAACCTTTTGTGTTTTTCTGCAACTTAGCACTGAATTTTTGTATAAAATGTTCTGAAAGAATCAATATATCACTTTTACGATGTCTTAATGGAGGAATTGAAATAGGGAAAGAGTTTAATCTATAGTAAAGATCTTCCCTAAATTCTTTGTTCTCAACTGCCTTTTTCAAATCTCTATTTGTTGCTGAAATAATTCTAACATCGGTTTTAATTAATTCAGTTCCGCCAACTCTTTCAAATTCTTTTTGTTGGATTACTCGGAGAAGTTTTGCCTGGAGCAGCATTTCTAATTCACCAACTTCATCTAAAAATATAGTTCCGCCTTTAGCAATCTCAAATTTACCAAGCTTACGTGCGTGGGCACCTGTAAATGAACCTTTTTCGTGACCGAATAATTCACTCTCAAGAAGTTCACGAGGTATGGATGCACAATTAACTACAACAAAAGGTTTATCTTTTCTTTGTCCGTTATAGTGAATTGCACGTGCAATTAGCTCTTTACCAGTTCCACTTTCACCATAAATCAAAACGGTTATATCATTGTGTAATACTTTTGTTACAAGTTTAAAAACATCCTGCATTTTTCCATCGGATGAGATAATGCTATCGAAGCTATATTCTTTTTTTACATTCTCTTTAAGATTCTGCAACTCACGTGTTAAATCAAAATTCTTTATAGAGTTTTTTATTGCAAGTTCTAATTTCTGCTGATCGATAGGTTTTGTAAAATAATCGTAAGCACCGTATCTAAGTGCTTCAACGGCTACTTCAATACTTCCCTGAGCAGAAAGCATAATAACAGGAATGTTTTCATCAAATTGTTTAATTCTTTTTAAAGTTTCAATTCCATCCATTCCCGGCAACATAATATCTAAAAGTACAACATCCGGTTTTTTGCTAAGGTTTTTTAAGGCATCTTCTGCATTGGCAAAAGTTTCTACCTGGTATTTCCATTTATCTTTAGCCCAATAGCTAAGGAGTTTTGAAATTGCCTGTTCGTCATCTACAATAAAGATCAGTTTATCCACTTTTTTATCCTATTGTTTCTAATCTCGGTTACTCTTTAATAATTTAATTAAAACAGAGGTGCCTTTATTAGGTTCGCTCTGAATATTGATTAAACCTTTGTGCAAATCTACAATTTGTTTTACAAAAACCAATCCCATACCGGCGCCGGAAATATCAGAATCTGGTCTGTTAACTCGGTAAAATTTTTGAAAAAGGTACGGTAAGTCTTTCTCAGGAATTCCAATTCCGGTATCCGAAATAACTATCTCAACTTCTTTATAAAGGTTATTTAATATAACTTTTATTCGCCCACCATCTTTGGAAAACTTTATAGAATTTTCCATAAGCGAATCTAATGCTTGAAGTAAACGCTCTTCATCAGCTTCAATTAGTATCTCATCGTAAGGTGCTTCTAAAGTCAGAATCAGGTTCCTTGAGTCTATTAAATCTCTATTATTATCGATTAATCTGTGGATTAATTTAACAATATTCATTTTTGACTTATTTAGGGCAATTCTTCCAGTTTCCATACGCGAAAGATCAAGAACATCATTAATAAGCTTTGCGAGTCTTTTGCCCTCATTTAAGATTATGAGATTAAACTCATTTCTCATCTCCACCGGCATATTCGGATCGGAAGCTATTGTTTCGGAAAATCCAACGATCGAAGCAAGCGGTGTGCGTAATTCGTGTGAGATATTTGAAACAAATTCACTCTTCATTTTATTCAATTCATCCAGCATCATTTTTTGATGAGATGATCTTGCTCTTTCCAAAGAAATCAGTCTTTCAGCTTCAACTAATTTGGGTCTGAGATCAATTAGCTCATTTTCGAGTTTTCTTTGCATCGTAACATCTTTTCCAACACCAAGAAGACCAATAACTACTTCAGCTTTTTTAATAGTTCTTATACTGATTTGATAACGATTAACCTTTTCAAATTTATTAACCAGCGAAGCCTCAAAAAATGAATCATTATTTTTAAGAGCTAAATTAATGGATGCATTAACAAGCTGAGTATGCACTGGATCTATCAAATCCATAAAATGTTTTCCTGCTAACTCTTGCGTTGTATAGTCTAATGCAGAAGCACCAAATTGATTAATTGTAATAATTGATCCATTTTCATCAAGAACAAAAAACAATTCTCTTGCAATATCAAAAAGCCCTAAAAAAAGTCCTTTCCAATCACCAAGTTTGAGTAATTTCTCAAGATCAACATCGTTATTTGATCCTAGATTTGAAGATTCTTCTGTTAATTGTTCAAACATCATATGATATGTATGGAATATAAAATCGTATTGAATATTGGCTTTGAAAATAGCAGGATTTTGAGTGGAAATCAATTATTGAAGTAAACAATGCGCACATAAGTGAATGTTTAATTATTAATTTTTTCCTTTTGTAATGCTTCATAATACTT
>CALLZX010000217.1 GCA_937858935.1 uncultured Ignavibacteriales bacterium
TCATTTTTAGGTTACGTTCAAATATATATGATTTTACATGAATAATGAATATTCTCACCTTAATATTGTTTGTGTGTGATTTAGATAGTATGAAAATCAATTGTAATTTTGGATAAATAAAGTATTTAAAAATGAAGCTACTTGTAGTTGGACATTCAGTTCTGGATTTTATAAAATCTGATAAAGAACAAAAAATTAGTGCTGGTGGAATCTTTTATTCCATCTCAGCCCTTAACCATTTAACCTCTAGCGATGATGAGATATATCTATGCTCTCAATATGATAATGAAACTTATAATCACTTTAAATCCGAATTTGAAAAAGTGAATAAAAAGTATTTCCAGAAGGTGGAAAAAATTCCAAGAGTTCATCTTAATCTCCAAATAGGTAGAGAGAGACATGAAACTTATGAAAATATTACAAACAATCTTGCATTAGATATTTCAGAATTCAAGAGCTTTGATGGAATTCTAATTAATATGATTACAGGATTTGATATTACCCGAGATCAGTTGACTCAAATTCGAAATAATTATTCTGGAATCATTTTTATTGATATTCACACTTTATCACGAGGATTGAATGAAGATTTTAAAAGAGAGTTCAGAGTAATTCCTGAATTTCAGGGTTGGGCAAAATGTCTGGATATAATTCAAGTTAACCAGAGTGAATTATATACTTTGTCACACAAGAAAAGGGAAATGGAAATTGTTGAAGAGCTTTTCAGTTTGGGTTTTAAGATAATTTGCATTACAAAAGGTGATCTTGGCGCAAGAGTTTATTATAAAAATCAAGATGAAATAGCTTCTTATTTTGTTGCAGCAAAAAAAATCAATAATCCAAATGTTATAGGCTGCGGGGATGTCTTTGGGGCATCTTTCTTTTATAGTTATATTAGAAATAAAAATGTTATCGATTCATTAACATATGCTGTTTTAAAAGCAGAACGATTCGTAGAAAATAAATTATTAATATAAATATGTCATCCATAGACTTTATAAAAAAAAGAATACTTGTTGTTGGCGCAAATGGTATGCTCGGGCAGCGTGTAATTGAGTTTTATGCTCCAATTTTTGATATTGAATTGTTAGCTACTTCAATTGAAGAAAAATTTGTGTTTGAAGGACTTGAATATGTGCAAAGTGATATTTCAAATCGTACAGAAATAAAAAAAGTAATCAAAGATTTCTGTCCGGATTTTATTATCAATGCGGCTGCCTTTACAAATGTTGATTTGAGCGAAACTGAACGAGAACTTGCCTGGAAAATTAATGTTAAAGGCGTGGAATATCTTTCTGAATCTGCACGAGTTTTAGATTCGCATCTTATTCATATATCAACCGACTATGTTTTTGATGGTAAAAATGGACCATATAGTGAAAACGATATTCCTAATCCACTTGGTTATTACGCAAGAACTAAATTGGCGAGCGAAAATGTTTTAAAGATAAGCGGTATCAAATACACGATTTTAAGAACAAATGTATTATATGGCACAGCAAAATTCAGTCGCCCTGATTTTGTAAAATGGGTTGTTGATTCATTGAGAGCTGGAAAACAAATTCGGATCGTTGATGACCAGATAAACAATCCAACATTTATAGATGATCTTGTTCAGGGAATTAATAAAACATTAGAACTTCGTAAGGAAGGCCTTTATAATATTGGTGGAAATGAATTTCTATCACGATTTGATTTTACAATTATGATTGCTGATTTCTTTAATCTTGATAAATCTCTAATTAGCAAGATAAAGACTGAAGCATTAAACCAGCCAGCACGTAGGCCACTAAAATCTGGTTTAATAACAATTAAGGCACAAAGTGAACTTGGATATAAACCTCATACAATTATTCAAACTTTAGAACTAATGAAAAACGAGTTAGGATTATGAAAGTAAAAATATTTTTATTACTGATTGTTATATCTGTATCAGGCTTCCCTCAAAAAGAGAAGGTACCGTTTTGGGCAAAAGGTGTTGTCTGGTATCAAATCTTTCCGGAGCGATTTGCTAATGGCGATACAACAAATGATCCCGAAGCAGAAAAAGTTTTTATAAACAATAGAAAAATTCCAGAAGGTTGGACGATTTCAAAATGGACGAGCAACTGGTTTGCTCAATCTGAATGGGAGAAAAAACTTGGAGGCGATGTTCGTAATCATCTTTATGAGCGAAGATATGGCGGCGATATTCAAGGAATTATTGATAGGCTAGATTATATAAAAGAGCTAGGAGTTGGAGCTATTTATCTAAATCCTGTATTTGAAGCTGTATCGCTTCATAAGTATGACGGATCAAGTTATCATCATATTGATGTTAACTTTGGTTCTGATCCTGATGGTGATAGAAAAATAATGAGTTCAGAAATCCCTGATAATCCTGATACCTGGAAATGGACAGAAGCAGATAAATTATTCTTAAAGTTAATTGACGAAGTACACAAGCGTGGAATGAAAATTATTATTGATGGTGTTTTTAATCATACTGGAGTGCAGTTCTGGGCTTTTCAGGATATTGTTAATTACCAGGAACAATCAAAATATAAGGATTGGTATTTAATAAATGCATTTGATGATCCTGTAACTGCGACAGATGAGTTTGAGTATAAAGGTTGGTGGAATATTAAATCGTTACCAGAGTTTAATCGAACAAAAGACGATCTGGCTGAAGGACCAAAGAAATATATTTTTAATTCTACAAGAAAATGGATGGACCCAAATGGTGATGGTAATCCATCGGATGGCATTGATGGCTGGCGTTTAGATGTTGCAAGAGAAGTGCCGATTGGATTCTGGAAGCAATGGCGTACTGTTGTGAAAACAATAAACAATCAATCTTTAATTGTTGGTGAGTTGTGGGAACTTTCTCCGGATTTTATTTCTGACGATGGCGCTTTTGATGCTTTGATGAATTACAATTTTGCCTTTGCTGTAAATGATTTATTTATTGCAGAAAAAACTAAAATTTCTATCGATGAGTTTATTAATAGATTGCATCAAATTGATAACACATATCCTGTACAGAATTTATATGTACTTCAAAATTTATTATCAAGCCACGATACGGAAAGATTATCATCACTAATTCAAAACCCGGACCGCAAATATGAGCATGATGCGAATGAAGGAAATAAAAATTATAAGCCGGGCAAACCAGCTAGTGAAGATATAGAAAAACAAAAATTAGTAGCCGCATTTCAATTATTATATCGCGGCGCACCAATGATTTATTATGGTGATGAAGTTGGTATGTGGGGTGCTGATGATCCACACGACCGAAAACCAATGATATGGGATGATTTAGTTTATGAAAATGAAATTGTTGATGCAAACTCTGGATTTAAAACAGGTTTTGGTAATTACACAGTTGAACAAAATAAAAATTTACTGGAGTTTTATAAAACTATTATCGAAATCAGAAACGAGAATGAACCTTTAAAAACAGGAACAATTAAGTTTATTTATTCTGATAATGAAAAGAGAACATTTGCTTTTGAAAGCGTGATTGAAGATCAAAAAACAATTTGTGCATTTAATTTAGGTCTATCTGATGTTTTAATTCCATTGGCCTATGAAGTAGTAGAAATGTATTCGAGTAACAGTGAGACAATTTCCGATACAAAATCCATCGCTCCTAAATCACTTAAAGTGTATAAAATAAAAAAATAAGTTTTATGTTAAACAAATATGACTCTTTTATTTTTGATCTTGATGGAACTATTTACCGGGGTGATGATATTATTGCCGGTGCCGATAATGCAATTAATAGTTTAAAGGCATCCGGCAGAGAAATAATTTTTATATCTAACAAAACAACAGGAACTATACGAGAATATTATACATTTCTAAAATCATTTGGATTGAATATTGAAGAATCAGAAATCCTGAACTCTACTTATGTATTAAAAAATTATTTAAAGGAGAATTATTTAAATTCAACTTTCTATGCCATTGGCGAAGAAATATTTATTAAGGAAATTTCTGAAGCAGGATTAAATTATTCTGAAGATCCAGCGAAGATTGAATTACTTCTGGTTACTCTTGATCGTACCTTGAATTATAAAAAGTTAGAGATTGCTGCGAATGCTTTAGAAAATGGAGCAAGATTTTTTGCTGCCAATATTGATGATACTTGTCCTGTGACCGGTGGTGAAGTTCTTGATGCTGGATCAACAATATCCGCATTAGAAAAAAGAACACATAGGAAACTTGAATTAAATTTTGGAAAGCCTTCAAAATTTATGATGGACGAAGTTATGAAGCGATTAAGTTCGGATAAATCTAAAACGCTTTTAATTGGTGATAGACTTGAGACCGATATTGCGATGGGAAACAAATTCGGAATTGATACTGCTTTGGTTTCTACAGGAGTGAAGCACTACACTAATGGCAATTCGGAAATTAAACCAACTTACTATTTAAATTCAGTTTTTGATCTTATAAAAAAATAATCACTTTTTATTTATGTTGAACACCCTTATGGATGTTACCCGCATCATTATTAACTTTACACAGTAATTAATTTTGCCCACGTAGCTCAGGGGATAGAGCGACGGTTTCCTAAACCGCAGGTCGCAGGTTCAATTCCTGCCGTGGGTACAAAATCAATTTATAGTAATAAAAAAAGGGCTTTTGTAAGCCCTTTTTTCTGTTGTCCGATAATTTCAGCTCTGGTTAGTTATTTTAAGCTGAAGACGGATGCGCCCCAGTTAGTTCTTTAAAAATGGAACATACTTTTTATCTGTACCAAGAATGTGATTTTTTAACCAATCAGATAGAAAAGAAGATACCTGCATCGGTAAAACTTTTCCTGCAAGATACTTTGATTTCATTTCTTTCACTTCTGCAACAAGTTTATCATGAACAGCTTTGTGATTAACAAAATCAGGATAGGCTTTTTTCTTCATCAGATCTTCTTCAGCTGTAAAATGCTGTACAGTATAATCTACAAGAAAATTTAATGTTGTTTCTGCTTTTTCTTTACCTTTTCCGTCTTTCATAGCGTCGTGTAATGTATTTATTGCCTCAACAAGTTTTTTGTGTTGAGTATCCACCATAAATATTCCTGTTTCGTATTGTGCTGACCAGGTGAAAAGTGCCATTTGTATCCCTTTCAAAAAA
>CALLZX010000218.1 GCA_937858935.1 uncultured Ignavibacteriales bacterium
TCTTCAAGATATTTGAAAGCGCTTTCAAGTCCTTTCATCGATATCTTTTCATAATCGCCGACTTTTCTTTTTCTTGTACAGAAGCGGCAGTATAATCCGCATTGGCTTGTAACAAGAAACAGTGCGCGATCTGGATAACGATGAGTAATGTTTGGTACAGGACTCATTGCATCTTCCATCAGCGGATCTTCTGCTGCATCAAAATCTTCCAGTTCAGCTTTATCCGGAACACATTGACGCCAGATGGGATCTCCGGGATGGCGAATTAAGCTTAAATAATATGGATTGATACGTGCCTGAAAAAATTCATCAAGTTCTTCCGCTACTTTGCGGTCGATCCCGAATTTTTCAACAAGCTGATCAACAGTGTGCACACTGTCGCGTACCATTTGCTGCCAAAGTTCCATAACGTTTCCTCAGTGATTCTTATTGTTGAAATACTTTCCAAATACCAGCAGGTCGTCACCTACTGAGTAGAAATCTCTTATCTCTGAAATAATTGAGTACTTATTTCTAAGATAAAAGTTTTGCGTGGAAGCATAACTTTCTTTTGAAGAAGTTTCTGCCAGCAGCCATCTGCCGTTATTACTTCTTACAAACTCTTCAGCATGTTCTAAAAGCTGCTTACCGATTCCTTTGCCTGAGGTAGCAGGATCGGAAGCAATCCAGTAAAGATCATAAACACCGTCCGTTAGCGGACGCTTACCCGTACAATGATAACCAACAATCTTGCCATCATTTTCATAAACGTATAAATGATAATCTGTCTGCTCAGGATTCATTACCGAAATATTCACAAGTTCCATAGCAACTTTAATTTCTGCTTCATTAAAGTTTGGAATCCTCGTCAGCATATTTTCAATTGCAACTTCGTCAGACGGCTTTATTTTTCGAATCATTGTACTTTCGCTGTAATGCAAAATTCGTTATAGTAAATAAAAGTTCACTGTAAGATTTTCCTGATGCTGCGGCCGCTCTCGCAAAACCGGAATCACTTGATACATCAGGGTTAGGATTTATTTCGATCACATAAGGTGTTCCATCGTTAGACAATCTAACATCAACACGTGCGTAATCTCTGCATCCCAAGGCTTTATAAGCTTTTTTTGCAAGCTCTTCAACTTTCTTTTGGATATCAGAATCAATTTTAGCCGGGCAAACAGGTTTTGTAAAATTATAATATGTACTGCCTTCAATCCATTTGCCATCGTAAGTAACTATCTTAGGCAATCCTTCCGGTAATCCCGTAAAATCAATTTCAGAAATCGGAAGAGGTTTATCACCAAGCACAGCACAATTTAATTCTCTTCCAACAATGTATTCTTCAACTATCAGACTTTTATTATAAGTCTCAGATAAAAATTTAAAATGTTTTTTAAATTCTCCGTAGCTATTTACAACAGAATTTTCTGAAATGCCAATGCTCGCATCTTCATCAACAAGTTTTAGAATTAGCGGATAAGTAAGATTGACATCTTTCTTTGTAAATTTTTCTTTCGGTGAGAGTGTAATTGCGCGCGGAGTATTAATTCCGTTTGAATATAAAATTTCTTTTGCTCTCTTCTTGTCTAAACAATTTCCAAGTGTTTGAGGAGCGTTACCTGTGTATTGATAACCAAGAAGTTCATATAAACCGGCAATACAATACTCGTAATATGTTATTCCTTCAACAGACTCAACAAAATTTAGTATCGCATCAGGATTGTAAGAAGTAATCTCTTCAATCGTACGATTAACATTTTTATCAATCGGCAAAGATTTAACATC
>CALLZX010000219.1 GCA_937858935.1 uncultured Ignavibacteriales bacterium
TCTTTTCATTTTAAAAACTCATCCCAAATCTTAAATAACTGATAAGTTGCATAAATATCTTTAGAACAATAAACCGCAATATCTTTTATTCTTCCTGCTTCATAAAGTGTTTTTACTTCCATTCCGGATATATCTTTTGATTTTGGGGATTCAATTCCAAATGCGTGGCAGTAAAAATCAAGATTAAATTTTCTTGTAGTGCTGTAAAAAGTAAATTGTTCAAGTAAATCGATATGTATATCACCGTAGCGATATCCCATTAAATTCTTAGTTGGCTTAACTTTTAACATTGCAGAACGCATCATTAAAAACGGAACATCAAAATTTCTTCCGTTAAATGTTATCAACTGATCAGCATATTGAGCAACCCGCCAGAAAGATTCCAGCATTTCTTTTTCAGATAAACCTTTGTATTGCACATTTGTGTTTTCAGAATTCCATTCTTCTGGTTTTTCGGATTCGTAATAAACGTATGATTTTTCTTTTTCTATGTCGTACATCCCAATGGCAATACATTTTGCTGTAAATGGATAAAGTGAAGTGTAACGAATTGCTTCGTCTTTCATTGCTTCTTTTTTGGTGGGATCAATTTCTTTGTCAGCATACTTAAGTAAATACTCACGCTGAGTTTCTGACAAAGATTCAAACGGATAGGAACAAGTCTCGATATCAAAGATCAGTTTACGCATTTTAGCCTCCCAATAATTTAATTAAGTGATTACAATCTAAATAACTAAACTCTCCATTGTCATTCCGAACTTGGTTCGGAATCTAAATATTATAATTCAAAGATGCTTAAACAAGTTCAGCAAGACTTTTTAACAATCACTGAAGAATCACCACTCCAGGTTCAAACTTTTTAATCTTCTCAATAAAATCTTCTTTTAGAGCAGTTGACTTTCTTGTTTTTGGATCAACAAAAACAACAACTCCTTTTCCATCAACAATTTCTTCACCCGTTTTTTTTCTAATGATTAAGTGATCATATCCAAATGAAGAATTTTTTATGTAAGATACTTTAGAGTAAACATCAAGTTCATCATCATAAAAAGAATGCCCACGATAATTAATTTCATTACGTACCATAAAAAATAATCTGCCATCCGAAAAGATTCCTCCTTCGGGAATTAAGCCTGCTTCTTTAACATATTCTAATCGTGCATGTTCAAAGTAGTTTATGTAAACAGCATTATTACAAACGCCAAGCATATCAACTTCATGGAATCTTACTTTGATTGTAATCTTATGTGTGAAATCTTTTATTTCCATTTATTTTTCCATTGTTACATTGTTTAATTGCTTCATTGTTGAAATTAAAACAATTGAACAGTGAAACAATCCGACAATTGATTTAATTAAAAACCTCATCAATTATATCCGCAGC
>CALLZX010000220.1 GCA_937858935.1 uncultured Ignavibacteriales bacterium
CTTCAGAACTACCCAAACCCTTTTAATCCAAATACCAGTATTCAGTATGCAATAAGCAGCAGGCAATTTGTAACACTAAAAGTTTATGATGTTTTAGGAAAAGAAATTGCAACACTTGTTAGCGAAGAAAAATCTGCAGGTTCTTACAATGTACAATTTACAATTAACAATGTACAATTAAGCTCAGGAATATATTTCTATCAACTTAAAGCAGGGGATTATGTTGAAACTAAGAAGATGGTACTGATGAAATAAATGTAGGGATCGGAATCCTCTTCGATCCACAATTAAAAACAAAAGCACACGGAATGAACAGGAGTTCGTTCCTAAAAACCAATTATTAAAATTTCTTCTTCAAAGCATCGTGGACATTTGGCGGTACAAAACTGCTTACATCCGCGTGCAGTGATGCAAGGTTTCTTATGACTGTAGAATTAAGGTAAGTATAACGTTCGTGCGGCATTAAAAATATTGTTGTTATATCACCGCTAAGTTTTCTGTTCATCAATGCCATCTGAAATTCAAATTCAAAATCGCTTATTTGTCGCAAGCCTCTTATAATTCCTGTGGCACCAACTTGCTTTGCGTGTTCAACTACTAGTCCATTAAAAGAATCCACTTTTACATTATGATGATCCTTTAGTGATTCTTTTAATAATCTCACTCTTTCTTCAGTGGTAAACAATGGTTTCTTAGTCGGATTAACTGCAACGGTAACAACAACTTCATCAAATAAATCCACTGCCCGTGTAATAATATCAAGATGCCCATAGGTTACCGGATCAAATGTGCCGGGATAAATTACCTTCCTAGTAGTATGCTTGGTTGATGAATTAACAATTAATCTTTTAGCTTCAATTCTTGTTGATTCAGTACCTAACTGCTCATAGGTAAAACCAAAGTTTTTCTCCACATAAGATTTTAAAATGTTCTGCAGTTTTTTCTGAGGCAGCTTACCTCTTTTTATATCGCTAAATGATTTTTCAGACATTCCAACTTCTGATGCAACTTGTTTTAAAGTTAATTTTGGATACTGTTCATCTAAAAACATTGCTAAATTTCTAAAACTTTTAATGTTAGAAATTAAAACCTGGGATACTTTTGTTTTCATTTTAAAACTCTGTTTTGATATAATGAAAAGTAGAAAGAATAATTATAAAAAAAAACTAAGGATGAATTTCATATAAACACGCATCACCAACAATTTTAAACGGCTCAACTCCAAAGTTAAAAATATCTGCGGTTTTAGTCTGGATCGATCGTTCAATTACAATCATTCCATCTTCTTTAAGATAATTGTTAACTTTAAGATTTTTTACAACGTCATAAACATCTTCCTTAAAGAAGGGAGGATCAGCAAGGATTAAATCGTACTTTTTTTCCGGTGAGCGTTTAGTAATCAATTGCCTCGGACTTTACAACTTTACATTGATTTTCAACATCAAGTGATTTGATATTTTCTATAAGATTTTTGTAGATCTGAAAATTTCTTTCAATAAATGTAACATGCTTTGCACCGCGACTAATACATTCTAATCCAAGTGAACCCGATCCTGAATAGAAATCCAGAACCTCGATATCGTCAAAATCAATTCTGTTATTTAAAAGATTAAAAAGTGTTTCGCGCACTCTGTCTGTTGTTGGTCTAATCTCTTTTGATTGGGGAACATTAATCAATCTTCCTTTGAAGATGCCGGATATGATTCTCATTCTCATTTGGATTTTTGAAAAATGTTATGCGATTCTAAATGCAATTCCAGCCGCGGAAGAAAATGAATTATACTTTTCTAAGTATAGCTTACTTTCATAAAGATCGGGGAGAGGTCTAATTTTATCAAATGGATTAACAGGAATAAAATCTAATCCTAAAACTTTTTTTAAAGTCTGCACTACTGCGGGAGAAATTTCATCACCCGAGATAAAGGCGGCTTCAATCTGTGATCTTTGTACATTTAAGATGGAAGTATGCGACGTTTCTTTAACCAGATGATCTGTAATTTCGCCGGCATCATTTAAAGGAATAACTTTGAAGTAAAGCGGTTTTCCGTTAAACGCATAAAACAAAGAAAGAAATTTGTTGTTAAAATAAACGCTGAGTGTTAAACCTTTATAAACAATAGCATTGCTTACAGATAATGATCGCTCAGCTGCTATGTGAAGGTTATCAATAAATTTTAATTTAAGATTGTTCTTTTTACAAAAACCATCGAGCATTTGTAAGTATCTTCTCTGGATAGCAAACACGAGTGCAGAACTAGTTTCGTTAAATGGTCCTTTATCAATTTCAAAATATTGTAGAACCAAATTCTTTGTTGAAATATATGGATAGATGACAGATAATTCCCATTTAAACTCATCAAGTAAATCCTGATATAACAAAGTTGTATCATAAGGCATTTGCATTGTATGGAAAAGTTCAAAGGGAAGTGTGAATGAAGCTGAAGTACTGTTAAAGTTTTTTTTGATCAGCAGTTCATCAAAAGCGCCCTGGAGCAGGGCGCTAATTTTTGTTTCTTTATCATTTTCAAAATCTATCTGGTCATTAAAGTAAGTTTCATCAACATTAACCAGTTTGAACTGATCACCTACATAATTTACTTCAACCACCTGAAGCTTAGAACTGGATATGTTAAATCCGATATGATTTTCAAATCCAGCCATAATATTTTTGTTTACTCCCAGGATGCAGTGTTTTTCAAAGCATCATTATCAATACTTCCGATAGTTCCATAACCATTTGGATCTTCGATGTAGTATTTTGTACCGATAACGGTTTTAGTATCAACTCTTAATACTTTTCCTGCTGGATTAACAACTGTGTCGCTAACTACAGAGGTATCAATATTCATTACAAATCTCTGAAACGATTTTGGTGATAAGAAAAGACTATCAGGTGTAAATGTACCATCTGATAAATTCCTAAATGGATTAGCAGGTTTCATTGTAAGCGAATCAAAAGCATTAATAACACTGTCAACAAATCTATCGTTCTTTAAAAAGTCGATTAGTTTATCAAGGCTGGCAGTAAAAGCTCCATTCTTTTTTTCAAAAAGAATTTGTGCTTCTTTAAGATTGGCCATTCTCAATCTTGTTTCTGTTTTATAGTATTTTTCAGCTTCCACTTCAGCTGAAGGATCGAGCACTGCAACTTTTATTAAAAGAAAAGTAAGTATGGCAGCAATAAAATATAAGCCAGCGTGTACGTACCAAGGATCTTCATTTTTCGAATTTTTGGAAAACATTTTTCCTCCGGAAAAAATATAATGTTAAACGTTAATCAATAAAAATGTACTTTTTAATTTTAGCTAATTTAGCTTCGCCAATGCCTTTTACACTCAACAACTCATTAATGTTTCCAAATCGCTTATGTTGTTTGCGATATTCAATAATATTTTGAGCTGTTTTTTCCCCTATACCTGGTAAATTTACAAGTTCCTCAAATTTCGCTGTGTTGAGATTAATGCTCTTTTCAGCTGGTAAAGTTTTTTTCTGAATATTATCAAAACTTCGAGTGTTAAAATCTAAAACTTCCTGCTTATAATCAACCTCTTTATCATCACTTTTTTGATAATTAATAAATGAAGTATCTTTATCAGAACTTAAAAATTTTTCATCTTCATCACTATAATCAAAATTTTGATAAGGAATTATATCATTCTGAATGAAAAACACTTTGTAGATCAGTCCAAATAAGAAGACCAAAATAACAAAGATCGATATTTTTACTTCAGTTTGTGTTAACCCGATTTTTCTTGAAAGCCGCTTAAGCATGCTGCCCCCGAGTTTTTTATTTTATTTTTATTGCTTAGAAAATTAACAAATACTAGTATTTATAAACCAAATCTCTTAAAAAATCCTTTTTCACTTTCTTTATCCGCAGTTTTAAAGTTCGGCTGCTCAGCTAATTCTTTTAATAATTCTTTTTCTTTATTACTAAGTTTTTGAGGAATATTTACCAAAACTCTAACAATTTGGTCTCCACGTCCGGAATGATTCAAATGTTTTATACCTTTATCTCGCATCTTTAGTAGTTTACCAGAAGCTGTACCCGAATCTATTTTTAATCGTGCCTTTCCAACTAGCGTGGGAACATCGACCTCGGTTCCCATAACAGCCTCAGGAAAAGTAATTGTAAGATCATAAATAATATCATCCTCTTCTCTGATAAAATATTCATGTTCCTCTTCTTTAAACACAACAATTATATCTCCCGGGTGGCCACCTCGTTTTCCAGCATTTCCTTCTCCGCGCATAGTCATATAACTACCTTCATGCACTCCAGCGGGAACATCAATTTTTACAGTTGATTCTTCATTTATTCGTCCATCACCCATACATTTTTTGCAAGGAGTATCAATTACTTCGCCCTCACCATTACAATTTGCACAAGCGGTTATATTTACAAATTGTCCAAATACTGAGCGGGAAACTGAGCGTATTTCACCAGATCCATTACAGATTGGGCATTTCTTTTTTGAAGTATTGCCTTCTGCTCCTGATCCGTTACATTTATCGCATTTAACTTGTTTTTTGATTTTTATTTTCTTTGAAGTTCCCTCTGATATTTCTTCTAAAGTAAGTTTTAAAGTTACTTTTAGATCAGAGCCGGGAATTCCCCGTCCTCTTTGTCTTCCACGCTGTTGGCCGCCGCTAAAAAAATCATCAAATATGGATGAACCGCCGCCACTGCCGAATATATCAGAGAAGTGCGAGAAAATATCATTTATATCTGAAAATCCCTGAGAACCATAGCCGCTTCCCCTAACTCCATCATGACCAAATCTATCGTACTTTGCACGCTTGTCATCATTATTTAATATCTCATAAGCTTCTGCAGCTTCTTTAAACTTTTCTTCAGATTCTTTATCTCCAGGATTTCGATCGGGGTGAAACTGCATTGCAAGTTTACGATATGCTTTCTTTAAATCATCTTTAGAAGCATTTCGTTCAACACCAAGTATTTCGTAATAATCTCTTTTAGCCATTAATTTTTTTTTCTTTTTGTGTGATATAAAACTAATCTTCGCTTACAATAACTTTTGCATGTCTTATTACTCGGTCCTTGTAAATATAACCGGTTTCTAATTCATCAATAACAGTGTGTGGAGGAACAGAATCATCAGCCCTTTGCATTAAAGCTTCATGGAACTCAACACTAAATGGTTTTCCAATTGATTCAATTTTTTTAACACCTTGCTCATCAAGTGTTTTAATTAATTTATTATACACCAATTGAATCCCTTCTTTTATCTTATTAACCTCAGTTTCATCAGTCATATGTGCCAGCGATCTCTCAAGATCATCAACAGTTGAAAGTAACTTAATAATTACTGATTCGGCAGCGTATTTTAAAAGATTTAGCTGATCATTTTCTGTTCTGCGCTTATAGTTTTCAAATTCAGCTGCTTTTCTTAAAGCTAATTCTTTGTATTGATTTAGTTCAAGTTCAAGTGCTTTTACTTTATCTTCTAAATTTTCAGATTGACTAGTAGTCCCGTTCTCAACCGGAAATTCTTCATTAAGTTCCTGGTCTGCATTTAGGTTTTCATTAATTTCTTCTTTGTTCTCATCTTTTTCTTTTTGTTTAGACATTTAAAGTATTTCTCCTTATTTATTTCCTGTTAAAACTTCTGATAACATATCACCAAGATATGAAACAATTGCTACAACTTTGGAATACTCCATACGTTTTGGACCAATGATACCAACTGTTCCGGAGGTACCACCAAAAGTATATTCTTTAGTAATTAAACTATATTCATTAAGCTTATCATCTTCGTTTTCACTCCCGATTGATATCAATACGTTATTTGAGTTCTCAATTCTTTTTTTATCCATAATATGTATTATAATATCTTTATCCTCAATTAATTCTATTACGCTCTGAAATTTTCCCGGGTCCTCAAATTCTGGCTGCTGAATAATATTTGTAGCCCCTGTAATTAAAATTTTTTCATCTTTTTTCTGGTCTTTAAAAATTCTATCAACCGAATCAATAAAAAGTCTGATTATGGGTTTTTCATTTTCACCAATATCAGATAATCTATCCTTAAAAGTATTTCTAATTTCCTGAAATGTTAATCCGTTTAATCTTTCATTTAAAAGTGATTCAACTTTTTGAAGTTTATCATTTTCAACTTCACTTTCAAATTCCAGAGTCATGGTTTTTACTAAACCTGATTTAATACTAACCACAATAAGCAATCTTGTAGAAGTTAAACAAACCAATTGAATCTTCTCTAAAATTCCATTATCAAGTGTTGGATAGGTGACACACGCAATTTGTTTTGTAATTGTACTTAACAACTTTGAAGCAATTTTAAGTACCTCGTCTGTATCTAAAATATTTTGATCCAGACTTTTATCAATAATTCCTTTATCAGAACCTTTTAATTTCTGAATTTCCATCAAAGTATCTACATAGTACCTATAACCTTTATCAGTTGGTATTCTTCCGGCTGATGTATGAGGATGGTTAATAAATCCCGAATCTTCCAAATCAGACATAATATTTCTAACAGTTGCAGGCGATACTCCAACATTAAATTTCTTAGTGATATTCCTTGATCCAACAGGCGAGGCGGTTAAAATAAACTGCTGCACAATCGATCTCAGAATTGTTTTTTCTCTATCGTTTAAATCCTCGTAAAGCATTTTATAAACATTTTAAGATTAAATTTAATTTTCAACTATCAAATATATCAATAAATGAAAAAATATGCCGAATTTAATTCATCTTTATTACTTTGAAACTGCTGTAGTTGAATAAGAATTATTCAATTTTCATCAATTTAGTTGATTTTATTTTCTTTTATGTGAAAAAATTAGTTGCCAATCAAAAATATTTTGGATATTTAAATTATCAAATTTAATTTAGGGTATAAAATAAAAGAGATTATTTAAAATGTCTACTGAAATGGAACCTATTGCAGAAATGATTTGCGAACTAACACGTAACTGCAGTATAAAAGAAGAATATTTTGCAGCTAGTTTTAATCTTTCGCCCACTGAAGTGAAATTTCTTAAATTATTTGCTGTAAAACCAAAGTATACTATCAAAGAACTTCGCGATATTTTAAAACTTACTCCAGGTAGAATAACACACATTTTAACCTCATTAGAGGCCAAAAACTTAATTTCTAGAACTTTAGATGAATCTGATAAACGTGTAATTCTAGTGAGTGTTCTTCCCAAAGCAAATCCGCTAATAACTAATCTTCATCAAAACTACACAGAACTTCATAACAGAATTTTGCAAAATGTTGATGAAAAAGAATTGGAAAAAATCTCATCATCGCTAAAGATTCTTAATGAAGTTTTTAGCAAATGGGTGAACCAAAAATAATTTTAGACTCTAAAACAATATTTATATTATAGAATAATTACACAAAATGAGAAAGATAGTTTTAATTCTGGCCTTTTTTAGCTTGCTAATATTAATTGCGGTTGGCTTCTTTTCACAGAAAGATTACGAACCAACAACTTTAATGAAATTGAAAGAGAAGTACTCTCAAAAAGTAAATTCTTCTGTCGATCATAGTAAATTCACTTCACTACAGCAAAATTTTTCATCACCACAGCATGTAACAGCAACTTGCATTATTTGCCACAACAAAAGGCATGTTGAAGTAATGCAATCTAATCACTGGAACTGGGAGAGAGAAGAATATGTTGAAGGGAGAGGCATCGTGTATCTCGGTAAGAAGAATGCTATAAATAATTTTTGTATTGGTACTCAAGGTAACGAACAGAGCTGCGCTAAATGTCATATTGGTTATGGTATGACTTCTGAGGGAATGGTGTATACAGACTCAACAAATGTTGATTGTCTTGTATGCCATGATAATACTGAAACTTATGTAAAAGATTTAGAAAAGGGCGGTGCTCCTGTTTCAACCCTTGATTTTAATGCAATTGCTCAAAGTGTTGGTAAGCACGGTGATCTTGATATGGCAATGTTCGAAACCACAAAAGATATTGATGTCCATATGGGAATTGACGGCGCAAAACTTCAATGCGTTGATTGCCATACTACAGAAAAACATAATATCTCAGGCAAAGTTTATTCATTATCTTCAATGAATCTTGATAGAAATACCTGCGAACAATGTCATACAGAAAATCCTCACGATGATAATATTTTAAATGAACATTCTATAAAAGTTGCTTGTCAGAGTTGTCACATTCCAACTTATGCAAAAGCAAATTCTACTAAAATGTATTGGGATTGGTCCACTGCAGGTAAACTTAAAGATGGTGAACCATACGAGGAAGATGATAGTCTTGGCAATCATACTTACTTATCAATAAAAGGAAGTTTTGTGTGGGAGCGAAATGTTGTTCCTGATTACATTTGGTTTAATGGAACAGCATCGCATTATTTGGAAGGGGATGTAATAAAGGACACAACAAATCCGTTAGTTCTAAATCAACTGCATGGTTCTTATTCAGATAACGAATCGAAAATTTATCCTGTTAAAATTCACGTTGCAAATCAACCTTATGATCCCATTAATAAAATTCTAATTCAGCCCAAACTTTTTGCAGAGAAAAAAGGCGAAGGAGCTTTCTGGAAAGATTTTAATTGGCTAACAGCCTCAGAAGTTGGAATGAAAGAAGCAAATCTTCCGTTTAGCGGAAAGATATCATTCATCAAAACAGAAATGTATTGGCCCGTTAATCATATGGTAGCAACAAAAGAAAATACTCTTGATTGTAAAAGCTGTCATCAAAGAGAAAACAGCAGATTAACTGGGCTTAATGATTTTTATATGCCGGGAAGAGATTATTCTAAAATAGTTGAAGTTGGTGGAGTGTGGATGCTGATATTGACTTTATTAGGAGTGTTTGCTCATGGGGCAGTTAGAATTACGCTAGCAGTAAGATCCGGGAAAGGAAAACAATAATGCAAAAGAAACAAGTTTATGTATATAAAGCATTCGAAAGATTCTGGCACTGGATGCAGGCAATATTAATTTTCTTTTTAGCTTTTAGCGGATTTGAAATTCATGGCTCATATACTTTTTTTGGATTTCAGGACGCAGTAAAATATCACAACATTGCTGCCTATATGTTAATCGTATTAATTGTCTTTGCAATCTTTTGGCATTTTTCAACTGGTGAGTGGAGACAATATGTTCCATCATTTAATAATATCGCAGCTCAACTTAATTATTACATTTTTGGAATTTTTAAGAATTCTCCTCATCCAACAAAGAAAACAGTATTAACAAAATTAAATCCTTTGCAAAAGCTCACTTACTTTGGATTAAAAATATTGGTTATACCTGTTATTGTTACATCCGGATTGCTTTATATGTTATATCGCTATCCGCAAAGACATGGAATAGAAGCATTAAACATTGAATCGCTTGAATTAATCGCAATAATTCATACTATTGCCGCATTTTTATTGCTATCATTTATAATAGCACATCTTTACTTAATTACAACCGGTGAAAAAGTAACAACAAATTTAAAAGCAATGCTAACAGGTTATGAAGAATTAGAAGAACATCACAATGAAGAAAAAAAATCTTCATCAGAAAAATCAGAATAGAGGATATTATGGAAGAAAAAAAATATATGAATCCATACTTAGCAGGAGTTTTATTAGGACTTTTGTTAATTGCTACTATTTATATAACTGGAAGAGGACTTGGTGCAAGCGGAGCTGTTAAAAGTTTTACTGTTGGGATTATGGAAACAGTTGCACCTGAACATACAAACAATGAAATATTTTATAAAGAGTATTCCGGCGATCATGCTGGAAGTCCTTTAATGAACTGGTTAGTTTTTGAAGTTGTAGGAGTTTTCATCGGTGCGTTTTTATCCGGATTAATTTCCAACAGATTAAATCTAAAATTAGAATACGGACCCAGATCAAAACCAAACATTAGAATTGTTGGTGCACTGTTTGGCGGTTTATTATTTGGATTTGGCGCACAACTCGGAAGAGGCTGCACAAGCGGCTCAGCTTTAAGTGGAATGGCAGTTCTTTCAACAGGCGGATTGATAACGATGATGGCAATCTTTGGCGGTGCGTACTTGTTTGCTTATTTCTTCAGAAAATTTTGGATATAAGAAGGAGATTTTATTATGGGACCATTAGTTCCTGATGTAGTTGGAAATGAATTGAATTTTATTGTCGCGCTAATCATTGGAATATTTTTCGGAGTGATTTTAGAGCAGGCTGGATTTTCAACATCAAAAAAATTAGTTGGATTATTTTACGGATACGATTTTACTGTGCTTCGTGTTTTCTTTACTGCTGGCATCGTTGCAATGATTGGTGTTATTGCACTAGAACATTTTGGATTACTTGATATAAATCTCACCTACATCAACCCAACATTTCTTTGGTCAGCACTTATAGGTGGATTGATAATGGGATTGGGTTTTGTAGTTGGCGGATTTTGTCCCGGTACAAGTATATGTGCAGCAGCAATAGGAAAAATTGATGCAATGATTTTTATTGTTGGATCTTTTATTGGAGTTTTAATTTTTGCAGAAGGATATCCATTATTCGAAGGATTATATAAAGCAGAAAACTGGGGAAACATCAGAGTGTTTGATTCACTTGGAATGCAGCAAACGGTATTTGCATTTATCTTAACAGCATTTTCATTATTTGCCTTCTGGATGGTTTCAATAATCGAAAACAAAGTTAACGGAATTAAAAAACCTGCTTTCAGATTCACACCTTATTATGTAACAATTGGTGCAATCGGATTTATCCTTTCGCTTTCAGCCTTTGTTTTAACTGAAAGAAAAGATTCATTGCAAAATTTAGTTTCGGATAAAGAATTTGTAAACAATTATGATTTGAAAACAATGACCGTAGATGAGTTTGCATACCGAATAATCAAGGGTGATAATAAACTACAGATAATTGATTTCCGTCCGCTGGAAGAATATAAAAAACAAAGTCTGCCAGGTTCAACAGCATTTACTTTTGATAATCTATTTGAAAAAGAACCAAGCAAAATTTTAAGGATACGACATAAGACAAATGTTTTTGTTGCGAATAATGAGTATGAGGAAAGACAATTTGCAATTATTGCAAATAGATTAGGGTTTAGTAATGCTACAATTCTTAAAGGCGGATTAGACAGCTTTAATAAAGAGATTTTAGAATTTGATATAAGTAGTGTAGCCACAACAAAACAAGAATCTGATACTTACAGATTCAGAGGAAAAGCAAGCAGTATAATTCCTGTGCTGATAAAAGAAAATAAATCTGCCGGACCCGTAAAGAAAACACAAAAACGTGTTGTTGGTGGTTGTTAAGTTCTAAAATAAATAGCCTATCTCAAAAGTTGAACTTTATATGTCATTCCCGTGAAAACGGGAATTCAAATATTTTAAAATAATATGGATTCTCACTTTCGTGGGAATGACAATTCTGTATTTTTAACTTTTGATTAAGCCTCTTTTGTAGCAATAAAATTAAATCCCTAGTTTCTTAATTTTTCTCCAGAGTGTTGAAGGATTAATATTTAATTCTTTTGCAGCTTTCGTACGATTCCCATCATACTTATTTAAAACCGATATTATTAATTCACGCTCAACATATTTAAATCCACTTCTTTGAATTTCGTTTGAGGAAGTGACTACTAACTTTTTCTGTTCTCTCAATCTTTTAGGAAGACACTCAACCTGAATAACTTTTCCATTACAGAGAACAAAACAATGTTCAATCACATTTTCTAATTCTCTGATATTCCCAGGCCATTCGTATTCCATTAATATATCAAAAGCTTGTGATGAAAATTGCTTGATCTCTTTACTAAACTTTGTATTAAACAATTCAATAAAATGATTCACGATTAATGGAAGATCATCCATTCTTTCTCGTAAAGGTGGAAGATGAATGTTGATTACGTTTATTCTGTAAAATAAATCTTCACGAAATCTTCCATCAGAAATTTCATTCGAAAGATGTTTATTAGTTGCAGCTATTATTCTCGCTTCAACTTTAATAGTTTTATTACCGCCAACTCTTTCAAATTCTCTTGTTTCTAATACTCTTAAAAACTTTGTTTGAACAGCTAGTGATAGATCACCAATTTCATCTAAAAATAACGTACCACCTTTAGCAAGTTCAAATTTACCAATCTTTGTTTTTATAGCTCCTGTAAAGGATCCTTTTTCGTGCCCAAACAATTCACTCTCAATTAGTGATTCGACAAATGCACTGCAGTTAACAGCTATGAACGGACCCGTTTTTCTTGGACTGTTTATATGAATTGCACGAGCAGCCAACTCTTTTCCTGTTCCACTTTCTCCGGTTATTAAAACTGAACTATCTGTTTGTGATACGCTTTCGAGAACAGTAATGATTTGTTTGATCTCTTTATTTTTGCCGACAATATTTTCATACTTAAAAATATCAGAAAGATGTTCTGATAAATTTTTTATTTCAGAAATATCTATGAATGTTTCTACTGCACCGATGTTTTCATTCTTGTTATTGATAAGAATACCGGAGTTTACACGGATTGGAATTTTTTTACCTCCTTTATGCATTATATCCAATTCATTGCCAATCATTGCTTTGCCTTTTTGCATTGTCAGTTCCATATGACAGCCATTTCTGCAAAGTGAAGAATTAAAAATATCCCAGCATTTTTTCCCAATTGCCTCAGATTTTTTGTAACCGGTTATTTTTTCAGCCGATGTATTGAATGATGTGACATTCCAGTCATTATCAATTGTAAATGTTCCTTCAATATTACTGTTAAATATTGCATCAAGTTTATTTTTCTGATCAATTAACTCAAATGTTTTTTGTTGAATTTCTTCTGCAAGTGAAAGCATTTCTTTAGTATCTCTAAAAACAAAAACTACACTCAAAACATTTTCGTCTCTTTTAATCGGAGTAATCGAAGCAAGAACATTTTTGATATTTCCTTTCCCGTCTGTAATGTTCATCGAAATATTACTGAAAGCTAAATTCTCATCTAAAGACTGATGTATAAATTTTTGATCTTCCGGTCTTTTGGAAAAAAGAAATTCAAAAGGTTTTCCAATTACTTCATCTTCATCATAACCTGTAATTCTTGAAGCGGCCTCATTAAAAACTAAAATGTTTTTGTCCTTTGCAATCACTGCTATTCCATCCGGAATAATTAAGGACTCTTTATTCTTATCTATAATTTGTTGAACATCAGCCATCTTGATCCTTTTTTATTGATGCAATAATAAGTACAGAAGTGCGCTAATGCAACCAATGTGCAATGATCATTGCAATAATGCAATTATTTAAATTTTTAAAAGCTTAAAATCTAATAAAATTAAGGAAAAATAGTGGAACGCTTTTAGATTATAATATTAATGATATGGAGAAAAAATTATGAGCAATGAGACAAAAGGCTGGATAAAAACTAAAATACTATCACTTTGTACAAAATTGGAAAAGCACATTATATCGAATAAAACTTTAAAGTGTAAAGTTGTTTTTGGTCCTGTTCGCTCAAGAAGATTAGGTTTAGTTCTTGGGATAATAATATCAAGAAAAAAGTTTGTTCTTATGATTGCATTTACTGTCCCATCGTAGAAAAATCTTGTTGTTCGATCTGTACAAATAATTGTTTATCCCCGCACGAACTTTACTTTTCTGTAAAAAATAAAATCGATGAGATTAAAAAAAGCAGTAAAGATATAGACTATATCCTGTTTGCAGGAAGCGGCGATCCGGCACTTGATTCAAATTTATCGCAAGAAATTTCAATCCTACGAGAATTTGGATACAAGATTGCAGTTTTTACAAATTCAGCTCTTTTATGGAATGAGAATATTCAAGAAAACTTAATGTATGCCGATTATGTATCACTAAAGGTTGATACTGTTAATGAACATACTTGGTTAAAGATTAATCGTCCACATCAAAGATTAAGATATAATCTTATTCTAAATGGGATTGAGCAATTTTCAAAAAGATTTAATGGTAAGCTTACAACCGAAACTATGTTAATAAAAAACATTAATGACAATGAAAATGAGATTGATCAGCTTGGTAAATTTTTAAATACAATAAAACGTAACACATCTTATTTTATGACTCCAATCTATCCAACCGCCAAAAGTTATGCAGTGAGTCCGGACACAGAAACTCTTCTCAAGTTATCAGAATTAATAAAAGAAAAAGTTTCTAAGTCTGCAATGCTTTGCTGTCCGGAAACTGAAGAATTTTTTGCAACAGATGATTTTGAAAATGAACTTTTAGGTATGCTTGAAATGCATCCAGTGAATGAAACTGCAGTAAAATCTTTTGCTCTGGCTAATACTAAAATCAGTAAACTCAATGAGCTTATCGAACTGAAACTAATAAAGCAATTGGAACATAATGGAAAAAAATACTATGCACTTAATGAATTATTACAAATATAACGGACAAATTAAAAAAATATTAAACTGAAAGAACTTAAATGAATCATCCTGACAAACAAAAATCATATGAAGATGAACAAAAAAGAATATCTGAAACTGTTTCTAAAATTAAACACAGAATCGCAGTCTTTAGTGGCAAAGGCGGTGTTGGCAAAACCACGGTAAGTGTAAACCTTGCGTATGCTTTTCAGTTAGAAGGATATTCAACTGGAATACTTGATGCTGATATCACCGGGCCGAACGTGGCAAAAATGTTAAATGTTCAAGATGAAATGATTTATCTTGATGAAAAAATGATTCCGTTTGAAAAATACGGCGCTAAAATGATTTCGATGGCAAGTTTATTACCTCATGGTCAGCCATTAATTTGGCGTGGACCGATGAGATCAAAAGTTATAAATCAATTTCTTGCTGATGTTGATTGGGGAGAACTTGACTATTTGATTGCTGATCTTCCTCCCGGAACAGGTGATGAAATTTTAACCATTGCACAAGAGATGAAACCTGATTACGCACTGGTTGTAACAACCCCTCAAGAAGTTTCGGTGATTGATGCTGAAAGAGCAATCAATATGGCAAAGAAACTTGAGATTCCTTTTATTGGTGTTGTAGAGAATATGGCTGGATTTGTTTGTCCACATTGTGGGGCGGTTGCTGAAATATTTGGTGCTGGAGGCGGAGAAAAATTAGCAGCTGAATATGATGTGCAATTCCTTGGTTCAATTCCAATTGATATTGATGCAAGGATACTTTCTGATAAAGGCAAACCAATTGTTCTTGAAAAACAAAATAGCGAAGTATCATTAGTGTTTAAATCTATCGCTGCATTTGTTGCAGAACATTATAAAAAAGAATTACTAACTAAACTTGTATAAAAAAACATTCAACATCTAATGAGGTTATAATGATCAGGTTATTATTTGTTTCACTTATAATATCCACAATTTCAGTAATCGGACAATCACACAAAGATTATCTTTCCGGACCTTTTAATAGTCCACAAGAAGTTACTACTGAATGTTTGAATTGCCATGAAAATGCTGCAAAGGAAATAATGTTAACAAACCATTGGACATGGTTAAATGAGGAATTTGTTGATGCGAATAATAATAAAGTACAAATGGGTAAGAAAAATTTTATAAACAATTTTTGCATTGCGGTACCATCCAACTATCCACGCTGTACAAGCTGTCACGTTGGTTATGGATGGAAAGATGCTACGTTTGATTTTAAAGCTGAACAAAATGTTGATTGCTTAGTTTGTCATGAACAAAGCGGCACTTATGTAAAAGTTCCAACCGGAGCAGGTATGCCGGATGCAAAAGTTGATTTATTAGTTTCCGCACAAAGTGTAGGAAAAACTACAAGAAAAAATTGCGGTGTCTGCCATTTTGATGGTGGTGGAGGAACAGGTGTTAAGCACGGTGATTTGGATGATAGTCTCTATGATCCAAAACCTGAAACCGATTATCATATGGGTGCGCTTGGATTTACTTGCTCTGATTGTCACACAAGTAAAGAACATAAAATTATGGGCGCAAGTCACGGATCAATGGCTTCAGGACAAAATCATATTTACTGCACAGATTGCCACGAAGGTGAAGTTCACGAAAACAAAACTATCAATAAACATCTTAGTGCTGTTGCTTGCGAAACATGTCACATTCCGGAATTTGCAAAGGAAGAGCCTACAAAGGTTTGGTGGGATTGGTCGAAAGCAGGAGAGGATAGAGAAGATGCAAAAGATAAGTATGGAAAAGAAACTTACAGCAAAATAAAAGGCGAATTTGTTTGGGCAAAAAATGTAATCCCAACTTATAAATGGTACAACGGAAGTGCATCCTATTACAAGTTTGGTGATAAACTTAGCTCAACCGAAATTGTAAAACTTAATTCACTAAATGGAAGTATCAATGATCCAAAAGCTAAGATTGCTCCATTTAAAGTTATGCGTGGTAAACAAATTTTTGATTCGCAGAATAACTGGTTAATCATACCAAAACTTTTTGGTGCAGATGGTTACTGGAAAACATTTGATTGGAATCTTGCATCACAAATAGGAATGAAAGAAGTAAACTTAAACTATTCAGGCAGTTATGCATTTGTAGAAAACGAAATGCTTTGGCCAATCAACCATATGGTTTCTTCAAAAGAGAATGCGTTGCATTGTACAAATTGCCATGGAGTAAAAGGTGATAGATTGGATTGGAAAGCTCTTGGTTATTCTGGAGATCCAATGAAAGTGAAGGGAAGAAAATTCGATTAGATTCTAGTAAAATTTTTTAGATTGGAAAATAGTATGAGCAAAAAAGTAAAAATCGGAATTATCATCTGCGATAGGTATAAAAGCTGCGCAGGTGGAAAGTGTTTTAGATCCATTAAAGAAAAAGCCGGAGCTTTTGATATTTACAAAGATAAAGATGTAGAACTTGTTGGCTATACAAGTTGTGGTGGATGTCCTGGTGGAAATATTGAGTATGCCCCCGAGGAATTAAAGAAAAATGGTGCTGAAGTAATACACTTTGCAACTGGAATGGTTGTGGGTTATCCACCTTGTCCTTACATAAATCAATTTAAAGGCTTTATAGAAGCAAAGTTTGATTTAAAAGTTGTTGTTGGAACTCATCCGATTCCGGAAAAGTATTTAATTACTCACACAGCACTTAACACATGGAACACTGAGGAATGGCAGGACTTAATTCATTCAACGATGTCAGATGAGCAAACCAGGGAATCTTATAATTAATATAATAGCTGAAGAGGAAAGTATGATTTTATTCGGTCCAATACCATCACGTCGTTTAGGAAGAAGCCTTGGTATAAATAATATACCTCCAAAAGTTTGCAGTTATTCCTGTGTCTATTGCCAGGTTGGATTAACAACTGAAATATCGGTGGAACCGCAAGAATTTTATTCGCCAATGATTATTTACACAGAAATAAAAGATCGACTGGCAGAACTTAAAAACAATAAGGAAAGGATTGATTATCTTTCTTTCGTTCCCGATGGTGAACCGACTCTCGATAAAAATCTTTATGAAACAATTCAACTGATACAGGATTTTGGAATTAAGATTGCCGTATTTACAAACTCTTCTCTTATATGGAAAAAGGAAGTTCAAGAAGCATTAAAACTTGCTGATTATGTTTCAGTTAAGATTGATGCAATAGATGAAACAATCTGGAAACAAATTAATCATCCTGCCTTATCACTTAATCTTAATAAAATCTTAGATGGAATTTTACAGTTCAAAGAAATATTCAAGGGCACTCTTGTTACCGAAACAATGTTAATTGCTGGAATGAATGATAATGAAGATGAACTTATCAAAATATCTCATTTTATTGTAAAGGCTGATCCGGAAATTGCTTATTTGACAGTTCCGACAAGACCCACACCATTAAAAAATATTAATAGACCAGAGAGAGTAAAAGCTAAAAATACCTTTAGAATTGTGAAATCTATTTTTAATAACACCGAACTATTAGATGAGTACGAAGGAAACGAATTTTCTATAAGCAGTGAAACTGAAGAAAGTTTAATCAGTATTATGGCTGTTCATCCAATGCGAAAAGATGCAGTGGAAAAATATCTAAAAAAGTCAAGTTCAAATTGGCTCGTAGTTAAAAAATTGATTGATGAAAAAAAGATTAAAGAGCTTTTTTATGATGGCAATACATTCTATAAAAAAAATTAAATCAATAAAACAATAAAGGAGTTAATTATGCCAAATTTTGATGGAACAGGTCCACAGGGACAAGGATCATTGACCGGACGAAGAAGAGGTCGATGCAGAGATAATGAAAATTCAAATCAACAAAATCAATCTGCCGAAAATAAAGAAATTATTTATGGAATTGGACGCGGTGGCAGACCACGTGGTGGTGGTGGTTTTGGACAGGGAGAAAAAGGTCAACCAGGACAAGGCAGAAAAAGAGGTTTTGGAAGGAACCAAACTTTTAATAAGTAAAAATGTTAATTGCAGTCTCAGTAAATAAACCTGAATTATTAGCTGAACTTTCTGATGTGTTTGGCAGAAGTAAATATTTTGTCATTCATAACTCAACAGATAATGTATCAGAGTTTTTATTAAATCCTTTTTCAACGGAGTTGGGCGGTTCCGGAATTCAATCCGCCCGATTTCTTTTCGAAAAAAATATTGAGGCTTTAATAACAGAAAATATTGGCTTACATCCTTTAAGTTTTTTTAATTCCTTGAATATAAAAGTATATCGTTGTTTAAAGGGATCGGCTGAAGAAGCGATAAAGTTATTTAAGGGAAAAAAACTTGAAGAAATTGAGACTAGTGAAAATGAGGTTAGTACAAAAAGAAATAGAAAAAGATTTAGAAGAAATTCTTCTAATGATATCATAATAAAACATCAGAATAAAATATAGGAAATAGTATGAATGAAAGAGTAGCAATTTCAATTGAAGAAAGCAGCAACGGAAAAGAAACAGTAGCAGAACATTTTGGAAGATGTTCAAAATTTAAAGTTTGTGAGCTTGATGATGATAAAACATTAATAAAAACAGAAATATATTTTAATCCTTTAGTCGGTGAACATAACGGCGCTTGCCAGTTACCAGGATATGTTAAGCAATTTAATGTTAGCACAATTATCGCCGGTGGAATGGGACAAAAAGCTGTTAATAATTTTCTTAATTATGGTATTAATGTTATAACAGCACCTGGTCTTCTATTTCAGGATGCATTCGATCTTTATTTGCAAGGAAAGTTAAGTGGTTATGAAGCTTGTAAGCATGAACATCATCATCATTGAGAGATAAGTTGGTAATTTCAATCGCATCAGGTAAAGGCGGAACAGGTAAAACAACAGTTGCATGTGGACTTGCTTCTGTGACCAAAAACTGTGTTTATATCGACTGTGACGTTGAAGAACCTAACGGTCATATTTTGTTAAAACCTAAAATCACCTTAGAAGAATCTTCGTATAAGATTATTCCAAAAGTAAATAATGACCTGTGCAACTTTTGTAATAAATGCACAGAGGTTTGTGAATTTAATGCTCTTCTTAATTTCAAAACAGAAATTTATTTGATTGATGAACTTTGTCATAGCTGCGGAGCATGTACTTACTTCTGTCCGCAAAAAGCAATTACAGAAGTAAAAAAAGAAAATGGGAAAATCAGAGTTGGAGAAACTTCAAATAATATTTTGTTTTATGATGCTTATCTGAAAATTGGGGAAGCTTCAGCTGCACCACTAATTAAAAAAGTTAAGAATGCTTATAAAGGAGACAGACCGATAATCATAGATTCTCCTCCTGGGACTTCCTGTTCAATGCTGGAAGCAGTTAAGGATTCAGATTTTTGTGTACTCGTTACAGAATCAACTCCATTTGGATTTAATGATCTAAAGCTTGCCATAAATGTATTGAGACAAATAAATATTCCATTTGGAATAGTAATAAATAAATATGATGAGAATTTTTCTTTACTTGATGAATACATTCACGATAACAACTTGAATCTTCTATTAAGAATACCTTTTAGAATGGATATTGCTGAAAGTTATTCAAAAGGACAATTACCAACAGAAACAGTTAAAGATTATAAAGTAATGATGGTAGATCTACTTGAAAAAATAAAAAAAGAAATTGTTGAAAAAGAGTATGTCTGATAAACACTATAAACAAATTGTAATTCTTAGTGGTAAAGGTGGAACCGGTAAAACAACTGTTGCAACTGCATTATCAGAAATTGCGGAAGATAAAGTTGTAATTGACACCGATGTTGATGCTGCTAATATGCATTTAGTTTTTGATTACTACATCCACTCAGAGTATGATTATTACGGTGGGAAAAAGGCTGAAATCAATCTCAATAAATGTTCGCAACGCGGAATGTGTGAATCGGTTTGCAGATTTGATGCAATAAAAGATTTTAAAGTAAACAGAACAAGCTGTGAAGGATGTGGTTTTTGTTTTCGTGTTTGTCCCGATGATGCAATATCTTTTTATGAATCAAAATCCGGAGTTTATTCAGAGTGTGAGTTAGAAGATCAATCTAAGTTCTATTATGCACAATTATTAGCTGGTGAAGGTAACTCCGGTAAACTTGTAAGCGAAATTAAAAAGAAAGCTTATGAACAGGTTAAGGAAAATGTTAAATGGATAATAATAGATGGACCACCGGGGATTGGTTGTCCTGTTAATGCAAGTTTATCTGGAGTAGATTTTGTCGTGATTGTAACTGAACCAACTCAATCAGGTTTGCACGATTTGAAAAGGTTAATAGACTTGTTAAAGATATTTAAGATTCCGAGTGGTGTGATAATTAATAAATGTGATATCAACTCTGATATGAGTAAAAGTATCGAACAATTTATAGCATCAGAA
>CALLZX010000221.1 GCA_937858935.1 uncultured Ignavibacteriales bacterium
AATGTTGCTTGCAACAAACTAGTTACAATAAAAAATATTAGATGAGTTTTTACACCTTTTTAATGGTAAACAATCCTAACTTGCTGCATCCATAAATCAAATCCGATAATTTTAATTCAAACATTTTTCTGTTTTCATCACTATTTTTTATTCTATTGTTTACGTAAAGCGAGTTTATATCCTTACAATGTTCGATTAATCCCTCAAAGAGAATATTCGGTTTCAAATTAGATTTAGCTTTTAAATATACAAACTCCAATTCTCTTGATATAAAATTATCACTAAGTTTTAACTCACAACCTGCACTGCTTAACCGAGCCATTGTATAACTCAGATATAATCCAGCTGAATTTTTAGGATTATTTATCATATCCAAGTTTATAATTTTATCCACTTCTGGATTTGATTTTAAAATATAACCTGCAAAAACATTATAAATAAGTTGCAAATCATTATTAAAGGATTCCTTCACTTGATCTATAAATTCATCAATCAATATAACGTTACCCATTCTACTTGACATTTTTATTCCGGATATTTTAACTAAACCTAAGCCGATATGCTGTGTATTAGGAAATAATCTTTTAAGCATTTCAAAATGATTAGTTTGTTCTTTTCCAGTCAAATAAAGTGTTGGTGCACTAAGCAGCTCAGCAAGTGAAACATCCTGATAAAAATATGAGGTTTGCCCATTGCTTTTTATTCCCACAATTTTTTCTTCACCTATTTCAAAAATTTGTGTCCCTTCATAATCTCCTGTCCCGTTTTTCAGTAAATTACCATAATACTTAACTTGCGAGGCCATTAAAGATTTGTCAGGAATAAATTGAAAGTTTTTTTGATGATTATTTAAGGATAATAATGCATCTTTAATTTTCACTTCACCTTCCAAAGTGTCCCCATAAATGCTAACTGCTTTTTTGCATACTCCGAGAGATTTAAACGTTTTGCTAATAACTAGATTTGAGAAATGCCCAATATGCAATTTCTTATTCAAATTGGGACTAAATCCATCCATCCATTCAAATTGTTTTGCATCTAAAAAAATGTCTGATAACTTTATCTCACTTGAAATAATAATGTTAGTGAATTTATCTGTTGAACTAATATGAAATGAATTGTAATTAATCCATTCTTGAACATCATGATCTGGTTTTCCATAAACGCAAAGATTAAAACCATTACTAATCGATTTCGGAACTACTTTTATTTTATTTATGTCTATCTTCATCATATCTGGCTATTTTTTGTATACTATGTTATATAAATCAATAACGATTTACTATTTTTCACTATTGTTAATTTAATAATACTAGAGAATACTTATGAGCAAACCTCGTCTTTCCTTCTGGCAAATCTGGAATATGAGTTTCGGATTTCTTGGCATTCAATTCGGATTCGCACTTCAAAACGCAAATGTAAGAAGAATATTTGAGACACTCGGTGCAAGTATAGATTCGATTCCGATTCTCTGGATTGCTGCTCCCGTTACAGGATTAATTATTCAACCGATCATCGGGCATATGAGTGATAAAACCTGGAACAAACTTGGAAGAAGACGACCATTTTTCTTAGTCGGAGCGTTACTTGCATCAGCCGCAATCATTTTTATGCCAAACTCTCCAACTCTTTGGGTAGCTGCAGGAATGCTCTGGATTATGGATGCATCAATTAATATTTCTATGGAACCGTTCAGAGCATTTGTTGGTGATATGCTTCCATCAGAACAACGCACAGTTGGTTTTTCTATGCAAAGTTTTTTTATTGGTATTGGAGCCATCGTTGCATCTGCTTTACCTTATATGATGACGAATTGGTTTGGGATTACTAATACCGCTTCGGCTGGAGAAATTCCTGATTCTGTAAAATTCTCTTTTTACATTGGTGGAGCAGTTTTTTTATTAGCAGTTCTTTACACAGTTTTTTCAAATAAAGAATATTCGCCCGAAGAATTAAAAAAGTTTTCTGATGAAGAAAAGAAATTATCACTATCAAAAACTTCAATTGCAAATTTAATTTCAGCATCATCATTTAATAAAAACGGATTCATCTGGATTTTTGTTGGATTACTCGGTTCCGCAATACTTTACTTTGTTTTAAAGGAAGATGATTTTGGACTTTATGTTTTATTTGTCGGCTCAATAATTTTTGGTTTGTTGCAATTAGCTGCGGGATTTTTTACAAACCAAAATAAAACTTCGGGCGGATTAGTTTCAATCTTAAATGATCTTTACAAAATGCCAAAGACAATGAAGCAGCTTGCAGTTGTGCAATTCTTTTCCTGGTTTGCTTTGTTTGCAATGTGGATTTATACAACTCCTGCAGTAACTCATCACATTTATGGTGCAACTGATCCTTCCTCAGAATTATACAATCAAGGCGCAGATTGGGTTGGAGTTTTAATGGCTGTTTATAATGGTTTTGCGGCTGTTATGGCTTTCGTAATAATGTGGATTGCAAAACTGACTAACAGAAAAACTGTTCATATGATTTCACTTATCATTGGTGGAATTTCTTTTGCATCTTTTTATATTATAAAAGATCCAAATTTACTTTTAGTTTCTGAACTTGGAATTGGATTAGCGTGGGCATCAATCCTTGCAATGCCTTATGCAATTCTTGCAGGTTCACTTCCCGCAGAAAAAATGGGAGTTTATATGGGAATTTTTAATTTCTTTATTGTAATTCCACAGATAACTGCAGCGGCAATACTTGGTTTCTTTGTTAAAAACATTGTTGGCGGCGAAGCAATTTATGCACTTCTACTTGGCGGTGCTTCGATGATAATTGCTGGTTTGTTTACTCTAATTGTTGATGATGTGGATTAAAATAAATCTTTTGTATGGAATGGATGACTTGTCATGCCTATGGCACTCCCGTCCGTTCCGTGCGACTTAATATTTATTGAAATTTGTTAAACAAACATTATCTACTTGTACTAACGCCTAATCGGATCGATCGTGAGATCGATCTCTACATTTAT
>CALLZX010000222.1 GCA_937858935.1 uncultured Ignavibacteriales bacterium
TGTTTCGTATTGTGCTGACCAGGTGAAAAGTGCCATTTGTATCCCTTTCAAAAAATTTAATAGTTTTAATTAATTATCGGATAATTATTAAAATTATTTAGGGGCAAAAATTAAAAAAGTGGTTAAGAGGTTATTAATTATTTTAAATCAGTGGTTTGGTCAAGAAATTTCTTAATGAAAAATAAATCCATGCGGTAAATCGTTTGAAAGGGATCAAAATCGGTTTTCAAAATAAAGATGATAAATTAACTTGATTCTACAGGAAGGATAAATTGAGCGGATTAGATCAATGAGAGTCATTCTAATCCGCATCACCAGTGTACTATTGATTTAAAATCGTTCCTTCACTAACTCCATAATCTTAATTCCTGCTGCTGGAATTTTTGTACCTGGACCAAAGATTGCTGATGCTCCGTGTTCATAAAGAAAGTCATAATCCTGTGCTGGAATAACACCACCGCAGATTACAATTATATCTTCTCTTCCAAGTTTCTTTAATTCTGCAATAAGCTGAGGTAACAATGTTTTATGCCCTGCTGCAAGTGAACTCATTCCAACAACGTGAACATCATTTTCAACTGCCTGCTGTGCGGTTTCTTCAGGAGTCTGGAATAACGGACCAACATCAACATCAAATCCCATATCTGCGTAAGCTGTTGCAACAACCTTAGCTCCGCGGTCGTGTCCATCCTGTCCCATCTTTGCAATCATTATGCGCGGTCTGCGTCCTTCTTCCTTTGCAAACTCATCTGTCATCTTGCGAACTTGTTCAAACAGTTCATCGTCTTTAGCGTATTCACTGCTGTAAACTCCGGATATTGTTCTTGTCACGGCTTTATACCTTCCGCTTACTTTTTCAATTGCTAATGAAATTTCTCCAAGTGTTGCTCGTGCTCTTGCGGCAATGATTGAAAGTTCAAGTAAATTTCCTTCACCTGTTTCAGCACATTTTGTTAGAGCATCAAGTGCTTGTTTTACATCTGCATCGTTTCGGTTTTTCTTTACTTCGTTTAATCTTTTTATCTGAGATAATCTTACTGCAGTGTTATCAACTTCTAAAATTTCAATCGGATCTTCTTTTTCTAATCTGTGTTTGTTAACACCAACTATAGTTTCTCTTCCGGAATCAATTCTTGCTTGTCTTCTTGCAGATGCTTCTTCAATTCGCATCTTTGGGATTCCCGCTTCAATTGCTTTTGTCATTCCGCCGTAAGACTCAACTTCAAGAATATGTTCCCAGCCTTTTTTCAAAAGTGCATCAGTTAGTGATTCAACATAATAAGAACCGCCCCATGGATCAATAACTTTGGTTATGTAAGTTTCATCCTGTAAATAAAGCTGAGTGTTGCGCGCAATACGTGCGGAAAAATCTGTTGGAAGTGCAATTGCTTCATCAAGTGAATTTGTGTGAAGTGATTGTGTGTGTCCGAGTGCGGCTGCCATTCCTTCAATACAGGTTCTTACAACATTATTAAATGGATCCTGTTCAGATAAACTCCATCCGGAAGTTTGTGAGTGAGTTCGAAGCGACATTGATTTTGGATTTTTTGGATTGAACTGTTTAATCATCTTTGCCCAGATCAATCTAGCAGCACGCATCTTTGCAACTTCCATAAAGTAATTCATTCCCTGAGCCCAAAAGAATGAAAGACGCGGTGCAAATTCATCAATATCCATTCCTGCTTTAATTCCAGTGCGAACATATTCTAATCCATCAGCAAGAGTATATGCCATTTCAAGATCGGCTGTTGCTCCAGCTTCTTGCATATGATATCCGGAAATAGAAATGCTGTTAAACTTAGGTATGTTCTTAGCGGTGAACATAAATATATCAGCAATAATTCGCATAGAAACTTCTGGAGGATAAATGTAAGTGTTACGCACCATGTATTCTTTTAAAATATCATTCTGGATAGTTCCGGTAAGCTGTTCGTGTTTAACGCCTTGCTCTTCAGCAGCAACAATGTAAAAAGCAAGCACAGGAAGAACAGCTCCGTTCATCGTCATCGAGACAGACATTTTATCAAGTGGAATCTGATCAAAAAGAATTTTCATATCAGCGATTGAATCAATTGCAACTCCTGCTTTCCCTACATCACCAACTACTCTTGGATGATCAGAATCGTAACCACGATGAGTTGCTAGATCGAATGCAACAGATAAACCCATTTGTCCAGCAGCAAGATTTCTTCTATAAAAAGCGTTACTTTCTTCAGCCGTAGAAAATCCTGCGTACTGCCTAACCGTCCACGGACGCTGAACATACATTGTTGAGTATGGTCCGCGCAAAAAGGGAGGAAGACCAGAAAGGTAATCTTTGTGTTCAAGATCTTTTAAATCATCTTTTGTGTAAAGTGGTTTAACAGGAATTTTTTCCATTGTTTCCCAGATAAAATCTTCAACAGATTTTCCTGTTTCCAGTTTAAACTTTTCTTCCCACTCTTTTTTGGAAACACTTTTTGATTTTAGATTTAATTCGATGTCTTTAAATTTTGGTTTCATAATAACTCCGTTTAGAATGTTAAATGCTCAAGGTTCAATTTTTAATGTTTAGACAAATTGGATTGAGCTGTTTTAACAATCGCAGTAATAATTCTGATTAATTCATCAATTTTGTTTAAATAATTTTTGTAGTCATATTCTACAAGTTTGCTTTTATTAAGCAATCGTAACCAGTAACGAGTTTCTCTTGCTTCTTTTGAAGCAAGAGACATTTTAGTTGCAAAGTCTTTTTTAGTTTGTGCTGCTGTTGCTTCTTCAATATTAGCACCAATACTTGTTCCTGATCTTAAAAGTTGTTTAGAAATAACAAATTCATTTTTACTTTTTAGAAATTTATATAACTCAATTATCTCAAGCGCAAAGTCAAATGATTTATTCAGTACAACATTATCCTTATCATAACTATCCGTCATTCTATATTCCTTCATTGAAAATTGAGCATTTAACCTTGAACATTTTCTAAGTAATAGCTCCAATTTTTTTCAACAAGGTATTCAAAACTAAATAAGCATCTGCTCCAAGATAAATAAACTCATCAACTCCTGATTTTTTATGCTCTTCAATTTGATCTTTGGGATAACCTGCCAGTATAACTGAAACATCTTTTGATTTTTCTTTTATCCCTTTTACGATTGAAGGAACAAGTTCTGGATATGTATCATCAGTTGAGCAAATAACCACGGCTTGAGCTTTTGAATCTATCGCTGCTTTAACCGCTTCATCTGAGGTTGTAAAACCATTTGGATAAACAATTTCAAATCCTCCAACTTCAAAAAAAGCTCTTGAAAAATCTGCTCTGCCTTTGAATTGTTTTAACGGACCCATTGTTGCAAGAAATACTTTTGGTTTGCTTCCGGTTTTCTTTTTAAAATTTTCAGAAGAAATTCTCAATTCTTCAAACATTTCTGAAAGTCGAAATTGAGTTAATGTATTAACGGTAATTCCTTTTTCTGCAGAAGCGCGAATTGATTTAGATACTTCTCCGAGTGACGCGCCCTCAAGGAAAGCATCAACAGCATTATCGATTAAGTCATAAGTTTTTGTATCGGCAATACTCTGAAGTTTTTCTAAAATGCTTGAGTGTTTTTTATTATCTCCAGTAATTCTGTATTTCTGAATATATTCAACACGCTTTTTATAAACTGCATTTAGATCTTTATTTTTTATCTCAAGCATCTCTTCTTTTGGATTTGCATACATATTTGTTCCTACAAGAACAGACTTACGTTTTGAAAAATCCTTTTTCTTCAATTCACCCACTTTAGCAATTTCATCTTGCACAAAAGCAGACTGGATAGCTTTTAACATTCCTCCTTTTTCTTCAATTGTCTGAAACAATTTCCACGCAGCATTTGCAATATCATCAGTAAGCTTTTCTACAAAGTATGAACCGCCAGCAGGATCAATTACCTGATCAAGATGTGATTCCTCTTTTAATATTATTTGTGTGTTGCGTGCAAGTCGTCTTGAAAAATCATCTGGAGTGTTAAAGGATTCATCATAAGTATTTGTTTGAAGTGAATCCACACCGCCAACAATTGCTGAGAAAGCTTCTGTTGTTGTGCGAAGTGAATTTACAAACGGATCAAAAAAAGTTTGATTGAATTGTGATGTTTTACCTTGAATAAATATTTTTCGATTTTCTTCTTTCACATCATAAGCTTCAAGAATTTTACTCCACAATATTCTTGCAGCGCGAAGTTTAGCAACTTCCATAAAGTAAAATGATCCAATCCCAAAAGTAAATTTAATTCGCTTTGCAACATCATCAGCTTTTAATCCACGTTCAATCATTTCATTTAAGTATTCAACAGCACTTGCAAGTGTAAAAGCTAATTCCTGAACAGCATTTGCGCCAGCATTATTAAATGGTAATCCACTTACACAAATTGTTTTTATTGGCGAGTTTGATTTGATCATCAATTCAGTTGCAAGTTTCATCTCATCAAAAATTTGCGTTAACGAAATTGGTAACTCACCTTTAGTTAATAAATATTCATATGGATCAGATGTTATAGATCCTTTTATATTCATCAAACTTGTTCTTGTTTCATTTGCATAAGCTGTAAATAGAAGCGTGATTGGAAGCGATGAGAAACCACAAAAAATGTTAATCGGCTGATTTGTTAAATCAATATCTTTAAACAACACTTGCATTTTTCTCACACCAGAAATTGATAATCCATCTTTACCAACTTCTCCTGCTTTTGATTGGTCCGCATCAATTCCAAGTTTAGTCGGATTATCTAATACGATGTTAATTGAATTTAATCCACGATTAAGATCAGAACGCAAAGCTTCATTCAAATCTTCTGGAAGTGATTGATTATACTCTTGTGCAATCTCCCAACTTTTGGAAGTATATCCGGAAACATTACTACCACGAAGAGAATTTTCAAAACCGGGAAAATTATTTATTTGCGGAAGATCTTTTATATCGTTTGAAGTGTAAAGTGGTTGAAGATTTATTTCTTCATAAGTTTTTGTGATAAGCTTTTTATCGAATGATTCGCCTTTAAGATCTTTTTCAACCTGTTTTTTCCAATCATCAAAACTAAGAACTGGAAAATCTTTTATTAGATCAGGCTTATCGCCGAGTTTTACTTCTTGAGCCATTGTAACTCCTAAATTCTATAAATGTGCTTATCAAAACTACAAAATTTGGAGCTAAAGAGAGAATTATAATGCAAAAAAACAAAAGCCAAATCACAAAATAACTTTAATTTGGCTTTTGAAAATTGTCATTTATCTAGGCTGGCGGATTCCAGGTTTCGTGAATAAGCTTTTGGTTTTTCTGTAGGCTATTTTTTATTTCAGTAACTCTAAAAACAGTACGATTAAAAACTCCCCAGATGTTATCCATATACAGCCTCATGGCTTCAATATCATTTTCATCAGGTTTTTGATGAATTGATTCTAACATATCTGTGTATATAAGATCTAGGAATTTTATTTCACTCTCAAAAGTTATTTCAGGATTTGTTAGTTCTTTCATAATGCTTATCAATTTATTTATTAAAATGTGTTTTTATGTAATTCTTCAATTGAACTTAGTATTGAATTTATTTTATCAATTTTTTCTTTTGGATAATTTTCATTTGGTTTGATTACCAAAGCTTTTTCATAAAATGACTTTGCCTCATCATATTTTTTTTCATTAAGCAGTTCATCAGCTTTTTTAACACTCTCGTTGTAAGAATATGTTTGGTCAGTTATTATAGTTTTCATCTTTAATGATTCGCCGGATTCTTCAACAATCATTTTCTTAACCTCTTCAGGATATCCAATATTTTTGGGTTTAAAAAATTCAGTTTTGGATAATCCATCCATATACTTCAAAATCAAATGTTCGCCAAACTGTTTCCATGTTTTATAAGTTTGTTCAGCGGATGAAATAGAATAGTTTGTAAGATACTCAATTGCTTCGCCTTTAGAATTTTTAAGAAGTGATAAAGCTGTTGATTCAATGTTTTCCTGTTGTGCAAAATATTTTCCTTCAATTTCATTTTGTGTTTTCTTCACATCATCAATAACAATTGAATACCTTGGGTAAGAAAAATTTGCAACAAAATTAAAAACCCAAAACGCCGAATCCCAAGTAAACTGAGATAAAGAACCGACTCCTTTAGAATAATTATAAGGAGTTTTAGTTATGGATGCGTACATTGGAGTATAAACAGTAAAGTAAGTATCATCTACACCAAACCATAAAACGCCGCCAACTTCTCGTGGTAAATGAGTTCGTGCTTGAGACACAAATGAAAATCCGGTTTGTGGTGTTGAGATTGGACGCTCATGAAAATATTCTTGACCGTTGTATTTCCATGTTAATGGTCTCCATCTGTAAGGCATTTGATAAGGACCGGCTGCGATTCCTTTGGTCATATCAAGTTCAGTTCCTTCATAATGATCACGCATTAAACCCATAACATCGTGCACAGATAATTTTTTATCAGGCTTTATAGATAACGGCATTCTCTCTAAAGATTCGCCTTTAACATATGAAATATATTTTTCCATACTTGAGTTACATCTTCTAAATAAAGACCAAACTCGTGCATCACAAAATCTAATTGCACCAAAATCTAATGGAGCATAAGCTGCTGAAAAATCAAACTCAGAATCTTTACCTGAGAAATATCCTTTTTCTTTTGCAAAGGAAATTACATCAGGTGCATACAAACAATTTTCAGAATCATTTAATGGGAAAGTTGTAATGCGAGATTGATTTGCATGAGCAGAAATATTTCCATCCGGAATTTTTACAGCTACCCAAACAGCCCCTTTGTTACCTTCACCTTTACCAATTAACTCAAGAATCCAGGCTTCATTTGCATCGCCAATTGAAAATGATTCGCCGCTGCTGTAATAACCAAATTCACTTACTAGATCGGTCATTACTTTTATTGCTTCACGTGCAGTTCTACTGCGCTGCAAGGCAATATAAATCATACTTCCGTAATCAAGAATTCCATTTGGTGTGCCAAGTTCTTCTCTTCCGCCAAAAGTAGTTTCACCGATAACAACTTGATGTTCATTCATATTTCCGATTACATTATAAGTAACAGAAGCTTGAGGAATTTTTCCTAAATATTTTCCTGTATCCCATTCATAAATTTCTAACCAGGCTCCGTTTTGATAAACCGCGGCAGGATAATGATAAAGTTCGCCGTAAGCTTCGTATGAATCTGCAGTATAGGAAATCATAACCGATCCATCAACACTTGCGCCTTTAGTGATAATAAAATTTGTGCAGGAAGAACTCTCATTAGAAAAGAATAAAACAATAGTAATTAAGAAAAAGAGAAAAACTTTTTTTATCATAACAAATCCTTGCTAAAAATTTCAAATAATGTTGCCGAAAAGATAAGGAATTTGGTTTGATTTGGGAATGCGAAAAATTTAATTCTTTGAAATAAATAGATAAGAGATGTTGAGATAATTCTCAACATCTCTTAGGTGGAGGGATTAGTTTTTGATTCTTAAAATATTTCCATTGGTTGCATTGATTCTAACTTCTGAATTTGAGATGTAGAATCTATATTGCCAGTTATTATCGCTCTCATCTCTCTCAAGTTTCCATTCGGTAATACTTCCGTTCACTGCCCCAAGTGCAATACTCTTTGCCGATGAATAATTTATTAATCCATTTCCTGGTTCAATTTCATATTCAAAAGATGGTGTTAATCCTTTAACTTCTCTTAATTCACTCGAGTTTAATTGATATTCGAATTTTACAATGCCGCCATCACCAGGCATATCAACTCTAACTTCCCAATGTTGTGTATCATCATTCTTTACAGTTGATACAACTGAACCGCTGCCTTTTGTCATTGTGGTAGTTTTTGAAATAACATCATCCTGCCCGCTAATAGTTGGTGCTGTAGTTGAGCTTTCTGAACAAGCGGTTAATAAAATAGTTCCTAATAGAAACAACGAAAATATAATGTGCTTTAACATGACTGACTCCTTTGTTTGTTTAATTATTATTTTTATTCGTTCTATAATTAAGTGTTATGACACGGAATAAAGTGACAAGTAATTAAAAACTATTTTCGTTTGCTTGAAGGTATAAGCCTAAGCTCTAATCTGGAAAGCATTTGAAATAGTTTTTTCGGTGCTATTTTTAATTACAGATATTCTTCGCAATTTCACATTAACAAAATTTTAGAATTATGAATTGTCCCGCTTGTAAAAACCCAATGATTATTTTAGAACTTAATCAAGTTGAGATTGATTATTGTACTGCATGCAAAGGCATCTGGTTGGATAATGGCGAATTGGATTTGATATTTTCAAATGCGGATCAAAAAGAAATTGCAAAATCATTTTCAGTTAAAAATGATTTTGATGAAATAAAAAGAAGATGTCCTATCTGTAAAAAGAAAATGGATAAAGTTGAGTTTGAAAACACTGGAATAGTAATAGAT
>CALLZX010000223.1 GCA_937858935.1 uncultured Ignavibacteriales bacterium
CATTACAACATTCCAATCACTTGGAACTATGATAGTTGTTCCACCAAAAACTGCAAGAATATCTATAGAGCTTGTACCTTCAGAAAGTTTACATCCCTTAAGAATAATTTCTGATCCACCAAAAACTGCGGTAATATTACCACCACGAAAATTATCCGAATTTACTATTTTCGTTCCGCCGCCAAAGATTGCAACATCATCAATTACATCCTTACTAATTTGCCCCAATTCATCAACTTCCTCAGTCTTCTTTTTTTGATTTAGAATTATGTAACTACCGATTGCTATTAAAAATATTGCAAGTACAACAGATCCATCATAATCTATTGAGGGAAAAATTCGTGGTAGGATAAAAACAAATCCAAGACCTGCAAGAATACCGCCTAACATCTTTCTAGTAGTATTAAGAGTAAGGTACATTCCAATTACAATAAAAAAGAATGGCCAGGAAAAAATTACCCTGCCAAAATTAAAATCAAAAATATCCAATGAATTAAGAAAGAATAAACCTCCCAATCCAATGAGTATGCTGCCCAGCATCACTCGTTTATCAACTTTGTTTTTATTTTCTTCCATTTTCTACTCCTTAAATAGATGTACCGTTTTCTGGCGGAAAAGTAATACAAAGATAATGATCGTGAAAGCAAAAATCGGCGAAAGGGAAGTATTTATCGGTAAACGGACGAAAAACAGTTAGTATTTGAAATACTTTTTAAGCAAGCTTTCTGCTTTTTCGTTTCCAAATTCGGCGGCAAGTTCAAAATCAACAATTGCCTCATCTATGTTGCCTAAACTTATTTCTGTTAATCCGAGATAATAATATCCATCGGCATAACTCTTATTTATCTTAACTGCATTTTTGAAATCCTTTATTGCTCTATCATATATTTCTAAACCGTGGTATGCTCTTCCTCTAAAGCAATAAAATTCATAATTAAGTGGATCATCTGTTAACAAAATGTTAAAGCATTTTATCGCTTCACTGTATAATTCTAAATCAAGATTTAGAATTCCAAGTTCATAAACTTCTGAAAGTGGTAACTCATCAAGTGCGGGCGGATTGTATATTATTGGAGGCACACGTGGATAGTGCGGTGGACGTTCTGGTGGTGGTCCATCATAAGGAATTGGAGGATGTGGATTACAATGTGGAGGAGAATAGTCTGGTTCAGGCAAGTTAATTACAGTTGGTGGGTTTTCTTTTTCTCTATTTGGTGGTTGGATTGGTTCACGTTTCTGGTCTGGGTTTCTAACAGGATTCTCGACTTTTTCTCGATCGACTCTATCGATTGAATTCTGTTTGTCTTCTCTTGGATTTCTTTGTGCCATTGAGATACAATTTATAGTAAGGATAAAAGCGAGCAGTAGAATTAAAGTTTTCATAACTCTCTCCTGGTAATAGTATTAAATTGCAAACCATCTATTATGCCAGAGAGATAAAAATAAACGTGAACTTCGACTTCATTTACATGAGCATCTTCAACTTTTTTAAGTGCTTGATCAAGATCAGCAATAAGATCATTAACATTCTCAATTCCAACAGAAATACGAACTAATCCATCAGTAATTCCGCCGGCTAACCTTGCATCTTTGCCCATAGAAAAATGGGTCATACTTGCGGGATGCTGAATCAAACTTTCAACACCTCCCAGACTTACAGCAAGTTGAAAAAGTTTAACGGAATTCATCATTAATCTTCCTGCTTCAATTCCACCTTTTAATTCGATGGTGATCATTCCACCAGGACCCTTATGCTGTTTCAATCCTACTTGATAATGCGGATGAGATTTTAATCCGGGATAACGAATTGATTCTATCATAGGATGTTTTTCTAACCATTCAGCAATAATCTGTGCACTTTCACAATGTCTTTCCATTCTAAGTGCGAGTGTTTTTAACCCGCGATGTACTAGAAAAGAATTAAACGGATCTATAACTCCACCAACTTGATTAAGAGTTTTACGGAAATGCTGATAAGTTGTCTCATCTTTTACAACAATAATTCCACCTACAACATCTGCGTGACCATTTAAAAATTTTGTTAAGCTATGCATAACAACATCTGCACCAAGTGCAATTGGATTTTGTAATGCCGGACTCATAAAAGTGTTATCAACAACAACTGATGCCCCGGCTTTGTGAGCAATTTTTGATAGTTCTTCTAAATCAGAAATACAAAGTGTTGGATTGCCAGGAGTTTCTATATAAACAACCTTTGTGTTTGGTTTTATAGCTTTTTTAACTTCATCAAGATTTGATGTATCTACAAATGTTGTTTCAACACCAAACTTTTTCATTATCGTATTAAGTAAGGTAGTCGTTGGACCATATACTGCAGATGAACAAACAACATGATCGCCTGCTTGCGTTAGTGCTGCAAAAATTGTGTGAACCGCTGCCATTCCACTGCCGCAGCCAAGAGCTTTGTGTCCGCCTTCTAGTGCAGCAATTGCATCTTCCATTGCTTGAACTGTTGGATTTAACATTCTTGTGTAGATGTAGCCTTTTTCTTCACCGGCAAAAAGTGAAGCACCATGTTGTGCTGATTTAAATTTAAAAGTAGATGTTTGATAGATTGGAGGAACTACTGAACCGTATTCATACTCATCAATACCTGAATGAACACACATAGTTTCAAAATCTATTTTGGAATGATTT
>CALLZX010000224.1 GCA_937858935.1 uncultured Ignavibacteriales bacterium
CAGCAACAGGACACATCGGCGATGTTAATGTCATTTTTATTTTTACATTATAATCATCATCAATCGCAATTTCATAAATCAAACCCAACTCAAATATGTCCACGGGAATTTCAGGATCGTAGCATCCTTTAAGTGTTTGAATTATTTTTTCTTCTAATTCTTGTTTTGTTATTTGCGCCATATTAGTACCAACTCTTTTGTCACACTGAGCGAAGTCGATGTGTGACTTTACAATTAAAATAGATCATCCTTCGTCGTCGCTCAGGATGACAATAGATTATTCCGTTACCACTTTTTCATTTTTATTATGCAAAGCATTAATCATAGTATGCCATGCAAGCGATGCACATTTAACCCGTGCAGGAAATTCCCTTACTCCACCAAACACAGCAAGTTTGCCAAGCTCATCTATATCAGGATTTTCACCAAGCTTATCAGTTACTAACTCGTGAAACTTATTAAAAATCTTTTCTGCTTCTTCAACAGATTTACCTTTTAACATAGATGTCATCAATGAAGCAGAAGCTTTAGATATTGCACATCCAGAACCTTGAAAAGAAATATCTTCAATTATTCCTTCATCGTTCACATTCAGAAAAACATTAATGTTATCGCCGCAAAGAGGATTATATCCTTCAGCATGATTTGTCGGATGATCAATCAATCTAAAATTTCTTGGAGATTTATTGTGATCCAAAATTACCTGCTGATAAAGTTCTCTCAATTCCTGATCCATTATCCGAACACCTCTAAAATTTTTTTTAGACCGTTAACTAAAACATCAACTTCTTCAATTGTGTTATACATTCCAAATGATGCACGGGAAGTTGCGGGAACATTAAATCTTCGCATCAACGGCTGCGTGCAATGATGACCTGTGCGAATCGCAACTCCTTCAAAATCCAGGAACGTTCCAACATCATGCGGATGAACATTTTCAAAGTGAAAAGATAAAACACCAATTTTTTCTTTTGCTGTTCCGATGATCCTTAAGCCTTGCAAATCAGAAACGGCTTTTGTGGCATATTCAAGTAAAACATTTTCATGATACGCAATATTTTCAAGTCCAATTTTCTCAATGTACTCAATAGCAGCACCCAAACCGATTGCACCTGCAATGTCTGGAGTACCTGCTTCAAACTTATGAGGAAGTTCATTATAAGTAGTTTCTTCAAATGTAACTTTGGAGATCATATCTCCGCCGCCCTGGTAAGGAGGCATCTCTTCTAAGTGATTTACTTTTCCGTAAAGAATTCCAATTCCAGTTGGTCCGTACAGTTTATGTCCGCTAAAGGCAAGAAAATCACAATCTAGCTGCTGAACATCTATCTTTAAATGATTAACAGCTTGCGCCGCATCCAGCATAACAGGAATATTATAACTATGTGCTAGATCAATAATCTTCTTAACAGGATTAACTGAACCAAGTGAATTTGAAGCATAAACAACTGAAACAAATTTTGTTTTTTCATTTATCATCTTTTCAAATTCTTCAAAGATGATTTCCCCTTCATCATTAACAGGAATAACACGAAGCTTTGCATTTTTTTCTGTACATAGCATTTGCCAAGGAACAATGTTAGAATGATGTTCCATTGTTGAGATGATTATTTCATCACCTGATTTAACATTCTTTCTTCCGTAAGTTGAAGCAACAAGATTTATTGATTCAGTTGTGCCGCGAGTAAAAATAATTTCATTCTTTCCCAGAGCATTTATAAAATTTTTAATAATGATACGTGAACTCTCAAATGCTTCAGTTGCTTCCTGGCTTAAGGCATGCACACCACGATGAATGTTTGCATTCA
>CALLZX010000225.1 GCA_937858935.1 uncultured Ignavibacteriales bacterium
AATCAATCTTCTATCCCAGCCGTCTCTAATTCCTTTTAATGTTGCTGCTGATTCTGTTGGATGATGTGCGTAATCAACAATCACTAAAATTTTTTTATTGTATTTTACTTCAAATCTTCTGTAAACACCTGAGAATGATTCCAATGCTGATTTGATAATTTTGAAATCAATTCCAAGTTCAGTTCCAATAACAACGGCAACAAGAGAATTATTGATATTATGTTTACCAGGAATCTTAAGAGTTATCTCTCCAAGATCTTTTCCAAAATATTTTACTTTGTAAGTGCTTGTAAATCCATTATGTGTTATATCTATTGCACGAACATCAGCCTGAGCATTTAATCCATATGTAATAATTTTTTTATTTATGTGCGGCATAATATCCTGCAATGCAGGTTCATCCAAACACAAAGTAACAAATCCATAGAACGGAACTTTATTTGCAAACTCAATAAATGCTGATTTTATATCATCAAGATCTTTGTAAGTATCAAGATGCTCACTTTCCAAAGTTGTTAGGGCAGCAATAGTTGGAGTTAGTTTTAAAAATGTCCTGTCAAATTCATCAGCTTCAACAACAATAAATTCTCCGTTACCTAATCTTGCGTTTGTTCCGCCAAGTCCACTGAGTTTTCCGCCAACAATAATTGTTGGATCAATTCCGCCTTCAGTTAAGGTTAAACCAACCATAGATGTTGTTGTTGTTTTGCCGTGTGTTCCCGCAATGCCGATTCCATATTTCATTCGCATAGTTTCAGCAAGCATTTCAGCTCTTTTTATGATAGGAATTTTTCTATCTATTGCTGCCTGCACTTCGGGATTATCTGTGTGCACTGCTGAAGAAAATACCAGAACATCAGCATCTTTCAAATTTTCAGGTGAATGACCTTCATAAACTTTTATTCCAAGACTTTCTAATCTGTCAGTAACTTCACTTTTAGATTTGTCTGAACCAGAAATAATAAATCCCTGACTCAAAAGAATCTCAGCAATTCCGCTCATTCCAATTCCACCAATGCCAACAAAGTGAACTTTTTTAATATTCTTAAACATCTATATTTTTTCTACTTCAAGTTTAAGTTGATGAAATTTTTTGAGTAATTCATTTTCATTTTCATAATCGCTTGGTCTAACAACAACTGGTCTTAATCTTGTTTTAACTTTTATCCTGACAAGTTTTAAAGCGTTTGATTTTCCATATCGTCTATCTTTACCAAGTTTAACTTCTTTAATCTCATTTTTATGAATAAGTTTTGATCCAAACCTATCACTAAAAATCAATCCTTCATTGCTAAATTCAATGTATCGGTTGCGAAATAAATTGAAGAACAACGCAACCAATGAAACGACAACAATAAAAGCCAACAAATAAATTATTGGATCACGAGTAATCAATGTGTAAGAACTCTCAACAAATTGTCCTCTTATCAACAAGTAAATTGCAAATGCAATGAAGTATATTATCGTTGATTGATAATAGAATGACATATTATACTTGAATTTACTGTTATGTTTTAATTGTTCGTCTGTCATGCTGTTAACGCAAAATTAATTGCGCTCTTTGCTATCATATTTGCTGCATCTGGTCTAGAAATTCTTTTTGCATTTTCGCTTAAGCGCTTAAGTAAAACTTTATCCGTAGCAACTCCTAATATTTTATCTTTCAATATTAAATTCACATCAGAATCCTTAATCAAAATCGCAGCATTATTATCTGCGAGTGATTTAGCATTAAAATATTGATGATTCTCCGCGACGTGGGGCGAAGGAATTAATATTGAAGGAATTCC
>CALLZX010000226.1 GCA_937858935.1 uncultured Ignavibacteriales bacterium
GGAAATAATTTTATGTTTTTTGGCAGTACATTTTATAGTGGTGAAGCCGATTATAAATTGTTCAAAATTCCTGCAGGCTGGAAGGCTTATGTTGATGACAATCAAACAGAAATATTTCAGACAAATCATGGATTTATGGGAATTGAAGTTCCAAAAGGAAAACACAAAGTTGAATTTCATTTTGCACCAAGCAGCTTTTATGTAAGTAAGTATCTTGTATTGATTTTAAGTTCTCTTTCAATAATCGGGATAGTGCTTGGAATATTTTATGAAAGAATTAATCAGAAAAAGAAAAGTTGAGATTCTGTGTAATTCCAAATTTTAGATAATAAATAGACTAATAATGAATTATCGCTTTGTTAAAGTAACAAATTTCTATAGGAATTTTCTCAAGTATTACTACCTAAAAAATTCCCATATAAGCGATAAATCATATGCTGAACAATATGAGAGTCTGATGAATGAGGCATTTGGATGGTCTAATTATTATCAATTGCATCTCAATAACCTTGGTAATGAAGCTTTCGAAATAATTGCTAATGCAGATCATCTCCAATCAACCTGGGCTAAAGAACATAATTTAGCTGTAACTGGCGAAGAATTACTACTGGATCAATTCAAATTTTATAAACCGGAAGTTGTTTTCTTCCAGGATAGTTTCAGTTTTAGTTCATCCTTTCTTAAAGACTTAAAGAAGATTGTTCCTTCTGTAAAAATAATTATTGGGTGGTGTTGTTCACCATTTACGGAGCAGCAGTTAGATACTTATAAGCTTTTTGATTTTGTTTGTACTTGTTCACCAAAATTTGTTGAGGTGTTCAAAAAAGCAGCAATAAAATCATACCGACTTAACCACGCATTTGAATCATCCTTGATTCCCAAAATTAATTTGAATAATAATTATTCTGAGTCGGATTTTATTTTTATTGAATCATTTGTTGGAAGTGCCGATTTTCACAATGAAAGAATAAGATTAATAGAGTCCCTACTAAATAGAAAAATAAATCTAAGTCTTTATACAAATCTTCCAAATGATAATTCGATTTATGTTTTTGGTCAGAGATTGGGATACATTGTTTCTAATTCATTGAGATCAGTTGGATTAAATGAACTTGCATTAAACATTCCCTTCATAAAAAAAACTG
>CALLZX010000227.1 GCA_937858935.1 uncultured Ignavibacteriales bacterium
AAGGCTGGCTATTCAACAAGCGTTCAAGTGGCAAAATAAAATTTATCATCCTTCGTGATGGTTCAGGCTATTTGCAATGTGTTTACTTTAAAGGAAATCTAACCGAAGAGGTTTTTGATAAAGCTGATAAGATCGGTCAGGAATCATCAATAGAAGTAACGGGAAAAGTAAAAGAAGAACCGCGCGCTCCCGGTGGATTTGAGCTTGATGCTACAGGCTTAACAGTTATTTCAGATGCACACGATTATCCAATCACACCAAAAGATCACGGAATAGAATTTTTGCTTGATAATAGGCATTTATGGTTACGTTCGAGCAGACAAGTTGCAATAATGAAGATTCGTCATCGCGTCGTTAAAGCAATTCGTGATTTCTATGACGAACGTGGATTCACTTTAATGGATCCTCCAATCCTTACGCCAAATGCGGTTGAAGGAACCTCTACACTTTTTGAAACTCCATATTTTGATTTAGGAAATGCATATCTAACTCAATCCGGACAGCTTTATGCAGAAGCTGGTGCAATGGCACTTGGTAAAGTTTATACATTTGGTCCAACATTCCGCGCAGAAAAATCTAAAACAAGAAGACACTTAACTGAATTCTGGATGGTTGAACCTGAAGTTGCATTTAATGATTTGAATGACAATATGGATTTGGCCGAGGAGTTTTTGGAATACATTGTTCAAACTATTCTTACAGAAAGAGCAGAAGAATTAAAAATTCTTGAGCGTGATATAACCAAACTCCAGAATGTAAAACGTCCTTTCCCACGTGTTCATTATGATGAAGCAGTTGAGATATTAAAAAATAATGGAATTGATTTTAAGTGGGGAGATGACATTACAGGAGCTGATGAAACAATTGTATCAGCACAATATGATAGACCAATTATGGTTCATCATTATCCGGCAGAAATAAAAGCATTTTACATGAAACGCGATCCAAATGCTCCAAAGTATGCACTTGCCGTTGATGTACTTGCACCAGAAGGTTATGGAGAAATTATTGGCGGCAGTCAAAGAGAGGATAATCTTGATTTTCTTTTAGAAAGAATTAAAGAGCACAATCTTCCTCAAAGTGCTTTTGAGTGGTATCTGGATTTAAGAAGATTTGGTTCTGTACCTCATTCAGGTTTTGGATTAGGCTTGGAAAGAACAGTTAGCTGGATTTGTGGATTGGATCATTTACGTGAAGCAATTCCGTTTCCAAGAATGATTTATCGTAATACTCCTTAGAAATTAACGATTAGAAAATTTTATGACTTTAGAAGTAATTTTATTTTTTGTTTTTGGATTTGTTGCCGCAGTAACTGCAGTTATTATGATTACAAGAAGCAATGCTGTCATCTCAGCGCTATTTCTTGTACTTAACTTTGCAGCTCTAGCAGGATTGTATTTAACACTTAATGCACAATTTATTGCAGTAACACAAATTATTGTTTACGCTGGTGCAATAATGGTTCTTTTCCTTTTTGTGTTGATGTTGTTACGACCAGAAAATGAAAAGAAGTTTTTAGAATTAAATCCCAAAATAAAAATCTTTGCTCTGATAGTTGCTTTTGTTGTGTTCGCACAACTCTCATACATAATATTTTTTGCAAGACCTTCTCAAAATATTTCTAAAGATCTAACAAAGAGTATTGAAGCTGGTACAATTGAATCTATCGGACGGGAGTTATTTACAAATTATGTTGTTCCTTTTGAAGCTGCAGGATTTTTATTACTTGCCGCAACAATCGGTGCATTAGTTTTAGCAAAAAAGAAGTTTGATTAATTATGACAATCACAGTTGAATACTATTTAATACTTAGTGCATTTATGTTCTTCGTCGGAGTTGCCGGAGTGCTTACAAGAAGAAATGCAATCATAGTCTTTATGAGCATTGAGTTAATGTTAAACTCCGCAAACCTAACACTCGTTGCTTTTTCATCTTATCTCGGTAATTCAATTGGTCAGTTATTTGTTTTCTTTGTTATGACTGTTGCGGCTGCAGAAGCTGCTGTTGGACTTGCAATCATAATTGCAATCTTTCGCAACAAGCTTACAGTTAACATTGATGAAATTAATATTCTAAAATGGTAAAAAATCAGAGTTTAATTTTAATAGTATGAGAGAATTAATTTATTTAACTGTTGTTCTTCCATTAGTTGGATTTTTAATCAATGGAATATTTGGATCCAGGATTAAAAACGAAAAATTAATTGGTGCAATTGGTAGTGGTGTAATCGGAATTTCATTTCTTATAGCACTTGGTGCATTCTTTGAAACTCTCAGTATACCAGTTGATCAAAGACAAAAAATAGTAACATTATTTAGCTGGCTGACAGTTGGTAATCTTAATGTAAGTTTTGCTTATCAGGTTGATCAACTTTCAATAATAATGGCAATGATTGTAACTGGCGTTGGATTTTTAATCCACGTTTATTCAATCGGTTATATGCACGGTGATAAAAGTTTCTGGAGATTTTTCGCTTACCTGAATCTCTTCATCTTTGCAATGATGAACTTAATACTTGCAGATAATTTTGTTCTTTTGTTTTTAGGATGGGAAGGTGTTGGTCTTTGTTCATATCTGCTTATTGGTTTTTGGTACGATAGAAAATTTGAAAAATCAACAACCTCTGATGCAGCAAAAAAGGCATTTGTCGTTAACAGAATTGGTGATTTTGGATTTTTACTTGGAATGTTTTTAATCTACATGACTTTTGGAAGTTTAAACTTTAACGAAGTTTTTTCTCGCGCAGTTTCATTTGATGTTTCTACTGTAACCTTTGGATTTATAGCAATATTTTTATTTATTGGTGCTACAGGCAAGTCAGCACAGATTCCACTTTTCGTTTGGTTGCCCGACGCTATGGCTGGTCCAACACCGGTTTCAGCACTTATCCATGCCGCTACAATGGTTACTGCTGGAGTTTATATGGTTGCAAGAACATCAATCATATTTGCGAGTGCACCGGATATTTTAATGGTTGTTGCAATTATAGGAGCATTAACTGCTTTCTTTGCAGCTACGATCGGTATCGTACAAAATGATATTAAAAAAGTTTTAGCATACTCAACAGTGTCACAACTTGGTTATATGTTTCTTGCAATGGGAATGGGTGCTTTCTCGGCAGGAATTTTTCACGTGATGACTCATGCATTTTTCAAAGCACTTTTGTTTCTTGGTGCTGGTTCTGTTATTCATGCAATGCATCACGAGCAGGATATTCAAAAGTATGGCGGACTAAAAAAACATATGCCGCGTACTTATTTAACTTTTTTGATTGCTGCTTTAGCAATTTCAGGAATTCCACCGCTTTCAGGATTTTTTAGCAAAGATGAAATTCTTTGGTACTCTTACGCCAATGGTAATTTATTCTTCTGGATTCTTGGTGTTGGTACAGCAATGATGACAGCTTTTTATATGTTCCGTCTTTACATTCTTACTTTTGAAGGAACTTCAAGATTTGGTCATGATAAACATCCACATGAATCTCCTGCAGTTATGACAATTCCATTAATCGTCCTAGCAGTTTTAGCTGCTGTTGGTGGTTTTATTGGAATACCTGAAATCTTTTCCGGTGAACATGGAAATCAATTTCACAATTTTTTAGCTCCATTATTTAAAGATGCAGATAGAAAACTTGCAACATATAATATGCACTCACACTTTGAGGAAATATTATTAATGGTTTTATCTGTTGCGTTCGCAATCGGAGCAATTATGTTTGCAAGATATGTTTACCTAAAGAAACCATCGATTGCAGTAAACACAACACAGAAGTTTAGAGGTTTATATAATCTGCTTTGGAATAAATATTTTGTAGACGAAGCTTATGATGCAGCAGTTGTTAATCCAATCTTACAAACATCAAGATCTTTTTTATGGAAGATTGCAGATAATAAAATTATTGATGGTGTTGTAAATGGTTCAGCAAAAATTATAGATATAATTTCAATCAACATTAGAAAATTACAAACAGGTGTGGCGCAGTTTTACGCATTAGTAATGGTGCTGGGAATTGTCGCTGCTTTCTTCTGGATAATTTTAAGTTTATAAAATGGAACAAAACTCACTGTTAACATATTTAATTTTAATTCCTCTTATCGGTTCCATCTTAGTTTTATTTATTAAGAAGGAACAAGTAAATTTTATTAAATATTTTGCTGTTGGATTATCAACAATAGCATTCCTGCTTTCTCTTATAATCTATTTTCAGTTTGACTCAAGCAATCAGGAATTTCAATTTATTAATAAAATTGAGTGGATAAAAGGATTAAACATACATTATCACGTTGGCGTTGATGGAATGTCTTTGTTGCTTGTTCTGTTAACAACATTTTTAACTCCTCTAACATTGATTTCAAGCTGGTCAAGTATCGAAAATAAGGTAAAAGAATTTACATTTTTCTTTTTGATGCTTGAAGTAGGAATGCTTGGTGTTTTCATTTCGCTTGATTTATTCCTCTTCTACATTTTCTGGGAAGCAATGTTAATTCCAATGTATTTTATTATTGGAATCTGGGGAGGCAAGGAAAGAGTTTACGCTGCGATTAAGTTTTTTATATACACAATGTTTGGCAGCTTGTTAATGCTTGTTGCGATCGTTTGGCTTGCTGTTTACGCAATCAGTCCTCTTGGATATTTTACAACAAATTTAATTGAGTTATATTCAATAGCACCGCAAATTCCAATGAACATTCAAATCTGGATGTTCTTAGCATTCGCATTTAGTTTCGCAATAAAAGTTCCGTTGTTTCCCTTACACACCTGGCTGCCTGATGCACACGTTCAAGCACCGACTGCAGGCTCTGTAATACTTGCAGGAGTTTTACTAAAGATGGGAACTTACGGATTGCTTAGATTCAATCTTCCATTATTTCCTGAAGCATCGATAATCGCTGCTCCATATATCTCAGTTCTTGCAGTTATTGGAATTATATACGGTGCATTGGTTGCGATGGTTCAAACAGATGTTAAAAAACTTGTTGCATATTCATCAGTTTCTCATTTAGGGTTTGTTGTTCTTGGCATTTTTGCGATGACTCAAGAATCAATTCAGGGTGCAGTTATACAAATGATAAATCACGGATTATCAACAGGAGCTTTATTCCTTTTAGTTGGTGTGATTTACGAAAGAACACACACGCGAGAAATTGCAGACTACGGTGGGATCGCAAAATTAGTTCCTGTTTTTTCATTTGCATTAATGTTCGCATCACTTTCATCTGTTGGATTGCCCGGCTTGAATGGTTTTGTTGGTGAGTTTTTAATTCTACTTGGTTCATTCAAATCATCTGTACTTGGCAGCTGGTGGTTTACAGTATTTGCATCAAGTGGAGTAATCTTTGAAGCGGTTTATTTATTGTGGATGTATCAGCGGGTAGTTTTTGGTGAAGTAAAAAATCCAAAGCTTGAAGGTTTGAAGGATATGAACGCAAGAGAAATTTTTGTTCTTGCTCCAATATTTATTCTAATAGTTTGGATTGGAATTTATCCAACCACATTCTTAAAAGTTTCAGATAGATCGACTGCAAAAGTAGTAAAACAGATTTATCATCCTGTAAAAGTTAGCCCTGTTGAACTTGGTTTAAATCAATCATCTAAACAAGAAGTTAAAAGATAAGATTATAATGTTTACAAACGCTCAAGAATTTTTTAATGTAATACCAATAATAATAGTTGCAACAGGCATTGTATTATCGCTTTTAATTGAAATGTATTCCAAGAAGAGTGAATCAATTCTTCCATGGTTTTCGGTACTCATGTTTTTAGCTGCCGGATTGCATTCACTTTATTACACAAAAGATGTTTCGGTTATTCTTCAAGGTATGCTCGCTACTGGCGGTAATGTTAACATCTTTCATGCAATCTTTTCACTTGGGGCGGCAGTCGGAAATTTTCTTTTTTTCGATTACATAAAAAAAAAAGGGGCATATTTTTGTGGGGATTATATTATACTCCAGACTTCTGTTTTAGGCATGATGTTAATGGCGGCTGCTAAAGATTTATTCGTAATCTTTCTTGGTTTGGAAATTATGTCTGTTTCATTCTACATACTTGCTGGAATGAATCGTAAAAAAGCCGGTGCAAATGAAGCTTCACTTAAATATTTTCTACTTGGTGCTTTTGCTACAGGATTTATTGTTTACGGTATTGCCTTGATTTACGGCAGTGCTCATACAACTTCTATTAATTTTATTACTTCAAATTTTACAGAGTTAACTAAGAATTTGTTGTTTATAGCTGGTGTACTACTTTTCTTAATTGGATTTTCATTTAAGATTGCTGCATTTCCATTTCATATGTGGGTGCCTGATGTTTATGAAGGTTCACCAACAACAGTTGCCGCATTGTTTTCAACTGGTGGAAAAGCTGCCGCATTTAGTGCAATCATAGCTACACTATTTG
>CALLZX010000228.1 GCA_937858935.1 uncultured Ignavibacteriales bacterium
GGTAGGATATGGGGCAATCATTGACTCCTTAAAATTAACTGTTCCTTTACCACCCCAACTGGCGTTAATTAGTAAAAAGCATAAACGATATGAGGTGGAAGGTTGGCGTGTGTTAACAATAAAACACCAACCGCAGGAAACACTTTATAATCATTTGGTCTTTGCATTAAAATATGAAGGGATAAATCTGTTGTTCTTTAAAAAATTGTTTGAACAACAGAGACAAGCTACCATTGAAGAATGGATAATAAATAAACCACTCAGCATATATACTCGCAAGATATGGTTTTTATATGAATGGCTGATGCAAAAACAATTAGCTGTAACTGATTTAAAGGATGGCAATTACATTCCTCTCGTTGATGAAAAATTGCAATACACTTCTCCAGTTAGTATAAATTCAAACAGGCATCGAATAAAAAATAATTTACCGGGTACTGTTAATTTTTGTCCTCTTGTCTATAAGACACCAAAGCTGGAAAATTATATTTCGGAAAACCTGACTGATAAAACAAATCTTGTAATAAAAGAAGTACATAAAGATATCTTACTCCGAACGTCAGCATTTCTTTTGTTAAAAGATTCAAATGCTTCCTTCACCATAGAGGGCGAAAGTCACACCCACAGCAGAGCTGCACGTTGGGGTAGAGCAATCGGACAGGCCGGCAATAAACCACTCAGTAAAGATGAACTACTTAGATTGCAGCAAATCGTAATTGAAGATAGTCGATTCGTAAAAATGGGCTATAGAACCGAAGGTGGATTTATTGGTGCGCATGACCGAAATACCGGAGAACCTATCCCCGAGCACATATCTGCAAGATGGCAGGATGTAGAATCATTATTGAATGGTTTAATAGCTACAGCAAAAAAATTAGAGGAGAATAAATTTCATCCGGTATTAACAGCAGCTAAAATTGCTTTTGGATTTGTATTTATTCATCCTTTTGAAGATGGTAACGGTAGGATCCACCGTTACCTTATTCATCATTTATTATCGGTAATGAAATATACCCCGCAAGGAATAATATTTCCGGTATCAGCAGCAATATTAGAAAGGATAGAAGGATATAGAAAAGTTTTGGAAAGTTACTCCCATCCATTGCTTGATTTCATTCAATGGAAGAAAACGACTGACAACAATGTTATGGTGTTAAACGAAACAATTGACTATTACAGATACTATGATGCAACTGCTCAAGCTGAATTTTTATTCGACTGTGTTAATTACACAATACAGAAAATAATTCCTGAAGAAGTTTCATATCTTCAAAAGTTTGATGCTATGAAGGCTTGGCTTGATGATCGCTTTCAAATGTCCGATAAAACTGTTGATTTATTAATTCGTTTTCTCGAACAAAACAATGGCAGACTATCTAAGAGGGCAAGAGAAAAAGAATTTGCGGCATTAACCGATCAAGAAATTAATGCAATCGAAGAAAACTATAAAAACATAATGGTCTAGTAATAATTTTTCGAAGCGTCATACCAGGCCAGGGTACCGAAAGTAATGATTCCTCATCAATATGCCATTGATTATAATGGCTAATACAGGTTTATGTGCGTGGGCTTTAGGAATTAAGTGATTGGACAGTATTGGATTGTCATTTTTTTTATAGCTTTCATCTTCAATAAGGGCAAGTATGAAAAATTATCAAAAAATCTTTTTATTGTTAACGGTATTTCTAGTTGTCTTTCTGCTTTAATGACTTCAATAAATATGAACAGGTTACTCTCTTCCGGTTTATTTACACCATTAATTATCTGGAATATTTTTCTGTTTGTAGTTGATTTAATATTTCTAATTACTTCAAAGTCTTGATTGCATATCAAAATTTTTAAACCTTTATAAACATTTTTTATAATTAAAAATTAGTATGGTATAAGAATGATATATTAACAACATATGGAGTTACTATGTCTTTCACCATTGGCTGCGATCCGGAGTTGATCTGCCACAGAAACGGTCAG
>CALLZX010000229.1 GCA_937858935.1 uncultured Ignavibacteriales bacterium
ATTATTTGAACATGAAATCCTTGAATGAACAACTGTAATACAATTACTAATGTTAAGGCATAAATAATTTTAATCTTTTCCTCAAACTTCAGAAGTATTAAAAAGATAAGCGGGTACATACAAATTGAAGTAAGTTTTGTCACGTGACCAATATATAGAAAGACTATCAACCCAGTACTAAATGATGCAGCTATAGCTGTAAATAGACTTATCATCGTATTTTTAGAAATGTGCCGCATTAAAAGAAAAGAAGAGAAGGCAAGAACAATTAAATAAAAACTCCAGACTGCATAATCAACCGAGAATAAGCTTGCAAAAGCCATACGTACATAAGCAAATCCCATATAAATAAAATTGAACCAGGTTTTTTCTGTACCCATAGAGTATGCCGGCATGCCGCAAAAAATGTGCGGATTCCAGAGTGAAAATTCCTCTCTATCTTTTAAAACATATGGTTTTGCACTTTCGCTTGCAATAATGTCTCCGGATTGAAAAGTTTTTCCTCCAAAGTACATCGGGTTGAGAAATATTAAAAATAGAACAACGACAATAAGAGCCGCGGCAAGAAAATGGAATTTCTGCGGGATCAAATTATCAATGCTGAATTTTGTTAGAAAATTTTCTTTTGAGGAAGAACTGACTGCAGTCCGCTTTTTTTCTTTAGCCATTATAACTCCAATAAAACTTTATTTCTTTGCGATGAAGTTTATTCCAGATCCAACTTTGTTATTTGAGTTGAAATCAATCAACATCATCAAAAATGTAAATGGAAATGTTATTAAGTAATATAAAGGAAGAACCAATAAAAGTAACTTCGAAATGTTTACCATCATTATAGGATATTTTATCCCAAGCCGCCAGGCTTTATCTCCCCAAAAACCATAAGTATATTTTGTTTGATGAGTTGAAAATCCTAATGGGTGTAATTTAGATTCCAGATCCTCTTTTGAATAACCATCTCTGGCATGTTCACCAATAAAACTTTCATCTTCGTCTTCGTGTACATCACTTCCACCATAGATTGAAGGTGTGTTTATAAGCAGATACCCTTCTTTTTTTAGAGCATTGTAGTAATTTTCAAAGACTCTTACATCATCCGGAATATGTTCCATTACATCGACACAAACTATAAGGTCAAATCGATTTGTATGATTTATCTGAGTTAAGTCTTCAATTCCAAAACTTACATTATT
>CALLZX010000230.1 GCA_937858935.1 uncultured Ignavibacteriales bacterium
GGAAATTCATCTTCATCAAGAACTTTTTCTTTTTTCTTCGATTTTATTTCTTCTTTAACGACAGGGACAACTTCTTCTTTAGTAGATTTTATATTATCTAATTCGTAAGCGGAAGCAATAAATATTGGATTATTTAAATAACCAAAAATATCAGAACTAAATTCCTCAGCTTGATTTTCAAATGCACCAGCAAGCGTAACTTCTTCAACTTTTTCAAAAGAGCGCTGACTCTCTGAATCAAAGTAACGGATTGATTCAATAAAATCACCATCAAACTCTAAACGCACAGGACTTTTTTCTGAGTAGGACCAAAAATCAACTATCGCTCCGCGCTGAGAATAATAACCCGGTGCTTCTACAAACTTATCTTTTGTGTAAATGAGAAGATTTAAATATTCAATTAAATCATCGTACTTTAAATCCCCACCAACATTAACTTTTGTTGTAAGATGATTGATTTTTTCTTTGTCGGGTAATTTTAGATTTAATATTTCGTATGTAGTAACAAGAACAAATCTTTTTCGTTTAGATATTTCTGTGATTTTTTCTTGAATTGATTCAAGATTGAAATCATCAATAATTATTAAACTATCGACAAGACCAAGAACATTTAATTCAACTTTCGATTCGTTAACAAGTTTAATATCAGAAAGAAGCAAAACTAATTGATCATTTATCTCAAATAAATCTTTAACAGCAAAACTTTTTGAAGATCCATAAAGAGGACTTATAAACTTTATTGGGTAGAGATTTTCTGATTTAGCAAAATCTAAATTATTGAGAAAAGAGTTTTTTGTTAAAAATTTCATTAAAAATATTTAAGCGAGGTAAATTAAAATCTTAGCTGAACCGCAATGCCGTTTGGCATTGGAAATAAATTAAGCTGTATTTGTTTGTTTTCATTGGAGTTGTGATTATTCACAAACTCACCAGAAAAATAACCAATTGCGGCGCCCATTAAAACATCAGAAAACCAATGCTGATTGTGATAAATGCGTGCATATCCAACTAAACCTGCAAGCGAATACCATCCGATTTTCCAAAAGACATTATCAACCTCATTTGCCATTACAGTTGAATAAGCAAACGCTAAAGATGAATGTCCTGATGGAAATGCATTGTAATCATTATCAAAAGTAAATGGATTAAAAGAGTATTGGCTTTCCTGCTGGTAAGGTCTGCCACGCCCTACAATTGTTTTTGTGATAACGGTAATAGATGTGGCTAAAAATGTCGCCTCAGTTAGTTTAACCGCAAGTTTACGTATTCTATTGTTCTCACTAATTAATCCATATCCATAAAACGCAATAATACTTGCACCAACGAATTCAACGTAATAGTAATTATCTATGTTAAAAACATCTTCGGCGAATTTACTTTGGTTCTGTTGTGAAAAAGTTCTTATCTCTTTATCTGCTAATGATGCAATTGCGGTTATGCCAATAACAGAAGATAATTTTATCCAGTCCCCGGAATCAAATCTTAAAGGCGAAGTATAAAAATCTGCACTAACATTTAGGAAATTATTAAAATCATCTATTAGTAAGCTGTCCGTTTGTGCAAACGTAAAATGTAGTGGGAGAATAAAAAAGAAAAGAAAAAATTTCATTTATAATAAGTCGATTTAATTGCAAACTATTTTTGTAATTCGATAACGACTAACTTTTTTCCTTTTTTGTTTCTCAAATTTGTAGGTTTATAAGCAAGTTCATAAACAGTAGATTTTTTTATAAACGATTTATATTTTAATTCTGCCTTCTGAAATTCCTCATCAAGATCTCCACCCTTCATCGCAACAATAAAGGCTTTATCCTTTACCAGAGGAAGCGCATATCTAAATAAAATTATTATGGGAACAACCGCACGGCTAACTATCAAATCAAATGTGCCTCTGTATTTTTCTATAAAATCGAGACTTTCGACGCGTGCATTTTCTGCAACAACATTACTTAACTTAAGTTTATCGATAAATTCCTTTACTGCTTCAATTTTCTTTCCAGTAGAGTCCGCAAGTACACCTCGCAATTCGGGTCGCATTATTGCAAGCGGGATTCCTGGAAAACCACCTCCGGTACCAATATCCAAAAATCTGGTTACCTTTTCAGGAAGAAATTTTGTGATGTATGCTGAGATAAAAATATGATTTTCAATTATACTTTCAACATCTTTTCTAGAAATTAAATTTACTGATTTATTTTTCTCAGCAACAAGATGAGCATAAAAAGCAAGTCTTTCATTACGCATGGGTTCCGTATTAAAACCATTATCCCAGCAATAATTTTGTAATTCTTTAAGATAAATTTCTTGTTTGGTAGGCGGCATTAAAAAAATCCTACAAATTAGTTTTTCAAATATACCAACAAAATCGAAATATCTGAAGGAGTTACGCCCGAGATTCTTGACGCTTGAGCAATAGAACGCGGTTTAACTTTGTTCAACTTCTCTCTTCCTTCTGTAGACAGCTGTTTGATTTTTGTAAAATCAAAATTTAGAGGAATTTTTGTGGCTTCATATTTTTCTAATTTAGAAACTGCTTCGTACTGACGAAGAATATATCCTTCATACTTTATTTCTATTTCTACTTGCTCTAATGCTTTCTCATCATTCAATAGAGCAACTACCTCAACATCATTCGAACTTCCGTTAAATTCTAATAACTGTTTCAGATTGAATTCTGGTCGTTTACAAAGTTTTGAAATTGTTTCTGTCGAATCAATTTCATTTGAACCAGCTTTTACTAAAAATTCATTTACATCTCTTGCATGATATTTTTTAGTTTGACAATAATTAATTCCGTTAATAATTGTCTTTTCTCTGACTTTAACATCATCAAATAGATATTCAGGGATTAATCCAAATTGATAACCATATTTCATCAATCTTCTGTCAGCATTATCTTGGCGAAGCAATAACCTATGCTCTGCTCTGGAAGTAAACATCCTATAAGGTTCATCAGTTGATTTTGTAACAAGATCATCAATTAAAACTCCGATGTATGCTTCGCTTCGTTTCAGCACAAACTCAGGTTTCCCTTGAATTTTTAATGCTGCATTAATTCCTGCAATCAATCCTTGTGCAGCAGCCTCTTCATATCCAGAGGTTCCATTTATTTGACCAGCAAAATATAATCCCTCAATCAATTTTGTTTCTAACGTTAGATCTATTTGATGAGGAGGAAAAAAATCATACTCAACAGCATAAGCCGGACGAATCATTTCAACTTCTTCCAATCCAGCAATTTTATGTAGAGCCTCAAGCTGAATTTCTACAGCTAAAGAAGATGAAAAACCATTTAAATAAATTTGATTTGAATCTAATCCTTCGGGTTCAAGAAAAAGCTGATGTCGTTCTTTATCTGCAAAACGAACAATCTTATCTTCAATTGATGGACAGTAACGAGGGCCAACACCTTTAATCAACCCGGTAAAAAGTGGTGATTCGTCAAATCCTTTTTCAAGAATTCTATGAACAGTTAAATTTGTATACGTTATATGACAACTTACTTGCGGAAGAAACGGAAATTGGGATAAATCAGTTTGATGAGAAAATGGTTGTGGATTTTCATCGCCAGGTTGTTCTTCTAAAATACCCCAGTTGATAGAATCTTTGTTTAATCTTGGTGGAGTTCCGGTTTTTAATTTGCCGTATTCAAACCCAAGATTAGCTAAGGATTCTGTAACTCCGGTTGCTGCTTGTTCGCCAAATCTTCCACCAACAGTTTTATTCAATCCTGTGTGCATCAAACCATTTAAAAAGGTTCCAGCTGAAAGCACCAAAGCTTTGCAAAATACCTCTTCGCCACTTGCAGTTTTTACTCCAACTACTTTTTTATTTTCCGTAAGAACTTCAACTACCGATTCTTCAACAATTTCTAAATTCTTTGTTGGAGAGATCATTCGATAAGCTGCTTCGGAATATAATTTTCTATCTGATTGACACCGAGATGACCAAACTGCTGGGCCTTTGGATTTGTTTAGCATTCTAAACTGTATTCCGGTTCGATCTGCTATTTGCCCCATAACGCCACCAAGGGCATCAATCTCACGAACTAAATGTCCTTTGGCAGTTCCACCAATCGCTGGATTGCAAGACATTCTTCCAAGTGCAAATCTGTCCATTGTTATCAGTCCAACGGAACATCCCATTCTGGCTCCAGCTGATGCAGCTTCGATTCCGGCATGACCGCCACCAACCACAACTATATCAAATCTCTTCATTTTCTAATCTTTTTTGTTTCCACGTGAAACACAATTATTTGTGAAATGTTAATGATTTCCGTTTCACGTGAAACCGAAACTTACTTTCCTATGCAAAACTTCATAAAAATGTTATTTAAAATATCATCCGAGGTTACTTCACCAATTATTTCAGCAAGGTTCATTTCTGCGTTTCTTAAATCTACAGAAATAAATTCCCCGCTCATTTTATGAAGTATAGTTGCTCTGGCATTAATAAGATTTTCTCTTGACTTTTTGAGGCAGTTATGATGTCTGAGGTTTGTCACGATTGCTGTTTTCTCGGTGTAATTTTCGTTTCCGATAGACTTTTCTTTTAGTTTTTTTAAGAGGAAATCTATTCCTTCGCCAGTTTTTGCAGAGATCTTAACATCCACATCCTTTACGAATTCTTTATTCAAATCAATTTTATTTACTACCTTAATAATCTTATCCGAACTTGTAAAGTTCAATAGATCAATAAAAAGATCCCTTGATGCATTCTCTTGAACATCTTCTAAAAAGATTACTACATCAGCAGTTCTAACGGTTTCCTGGCTTCTAATAATTCCCTCTTTCTCAATCGAATCATCTGAAACCCGAATTCCAGCTGTATCAAATAATCTAAACAAAATTCCACCAATAGATACTTCCTCGCGAATTACGTCGCGCGTGGTTCCGGGAATTTCACTAACGATCGCTCGGGATTCTTTAAGTATATAATTTAAAAGCGAAGACTTCCCTACGTTTGGTCTTCCAACAATTGCCACGTTTACGCCATCTCTAATAACTCTACCAAACTCGTAACTTTCTAACAAAGTATCAATTTCAATTATTATTGAATCAATTCTTTTCAGTAATGCATCCTGATTTACAAATTGAATGTCCTCCTCTACAAAATCCAGCTCTAATTCCACAAAAGATGATGAATTTAATAATTGAGACCTTAGCTCATTAACTTTTTTTGATAACAATCCATCGAGTTGATTTCTTGCACCACGAAGTGAAGCTTCTGTTCTTGAGTTAATTACATCAGCAACAGCTTCGGCTTTTGTAAGATCAATTCTATTATTCAGAAAGGCTCGTTTTGTAAATTCACCTGGTTCGGCTAATCTCAAATCAGAATTTGTAATTAAAAGCTCGATAACTTTTTGTGCAATAAGTGGATTTCCATGTGTACTTATCTCGACACTATCTTCACCGGTATATGAGTTTGGAGCCCTAAAAACAGATATCAAAACATCATCAATATGTTCATCATCTTGATTTTTTAAATCCCCATAATGCAAAGTATGTGTTGCTGCATCTTCAATTTTACTTTTGCCGTAAAAAATACTATCAACAGCAGAAAACGATTGAGGACCGCTTACACGGATAACTGAAATCGCACCAACACCTGCAGGCGTGGCCAATGCAACAATTGTATCTTCTTTCACTTTATTAAATGCTCAATTTTAAGATTACAAAAATAATCATTATTAAAAGGGATATCAATTAGACAATAATTCCATAGTAATTTTTCTAGATTGTAATATTGACAGACTAATATGACGATTATTTATCATTATAAAATTATTTGGCAAATTATCCGCCATATTGTCGGTATAGCCCAAGCATTGTCATAATACTGTAACTTATTATTTTATAATATGTTATAGGGACAATTAGTTTCGGCACGTTGATTGTTTCTGTATACTCGAGTTTGAAAATAAAATTAACAAAAACAAATAAAAAAGGAGATATACTATGACACTTGTAAAGTTCAACCCGGTAAGAGATCTTATTGATTTCGAAAGAGAGTTTAACAAAATGTTTAACTCGCTTGAAAACCGATTTGGGATTTCAAAGAGCAAGGATGTTGACGCAGAATACGAAAATGCTGTGTGGATGCCGCTTACAGACATCTATGAAAACAAAGATAATTTTTCATTAAAGATTGATTTGCCAGGAATTAAAAAAGAAGATGTGAAAATATCTTTTACAAATGGTAAGTTAAATATCAGCGGCGAAAGAATTCAGGAAGCTGAAACAAAAGACGCTAAATGTCACAGAATTGAAAAATCTTATGGCAAATATTTCAGATCATTCAATCTTCCTGAGTTGATCCAGGCAGAAAAAATAAATGCAGAATTTGCAAATGGACAGTTAACAATAACTATCCCTAAAGCAGAAGAAGCAAAGCCAAAAGAAATTGAAATAAAAGTTAAATAAGCTAAGACTAGATGAAGATGTGAACAAGGGTAACTTTTTGGTTACCCTTTTCTTTTTTCTAAATTTAAAAGAATAAATCAATAATTTTTTAGTAACCGCAGGCTTCAGGCTGTGAACAGTTTTTATTTCCGCAACCTGAAGGTTTCGACTACCGGCTCTAAATTCTAAAAGCTTAAAATGGAATACAAAGATTATTATAAAATTCTTGGTGTAGAAAAAACGGCTACACAGGATGAAATAAAGAAAGCGTATCGCAAGCTTGCAATGAAACATCATCCTGATCGCAATGCCGGGAAAAAATCTTCTGAAGAAAAATTTAAAGAGATAACAGAAGCCAATGAAGTTTTAAGTGATCCTGATAAAAGAAAAAAATATGATACTCTTGGTTCAAACTGGAATCAATATCAACACACTGGCGGACAAGGGTTTGATGATTTCTCTTCTCGCTTCGGAGGAGGAAGAAGACAATCAGGTTCCACTTATGAATACTCGGGAAATATAAACGATATTTTCGGAGATATGGGGGGCAGTGGATTTTCAGATTTCTTTGAATCATTCTTTGGTGGCCGTGGTAGTGGCGGAGGATTTGGCGGTAGAACTCAACAACAAAAAACTGCGATTGATGTTGAAGCAAACATGAACGTTACTCTTGAAGATGCTTTTATCGGAAGCGAAAAGACAATCAGTGTTGAGGGAAAAAAACTTAAAATAAAAATTAATCCGGGAACAAAAGATGGGCAGAAACTTAGATTAAAAGGATTGGGAAGATCTAAAACTACTGATGGTACAAAGGGAGATTTATATCTAAACATCCACATTCTTCAACATCCATTTTATGAAATAAAGGAAACTGGTTTATATTACAATCTTGATGTTGATTTATACACGGCAGTTCTTGGTGGAAAAGAAAGTATAAGAACGTTGGATGGAAAAACAGTAAGCATTAATATTCCGGAAGGAACAGAATCTGAAAAGATTTTAAGATTAAAAGGATTGGGCTTGATTAACGAAAGCATACGCGGAGATTTGTTCGTAAACATTCATGTAACTGTTCCTAAAAATCTAAATAAAGAAGAAAAAGAATTATTTAATAAATTAAAATCAATAAGAAAAGATTCGCAGGAATGACAATTAGGCATTTAATTATAAAGGAGAACCAATGACCGAAACACACAAAACAAAATTTGAATTTAAAGCTGAAACAAAAAAACTATTAGATATTCTTGTTCATTCACTTTATACAAGCAAGGATATTTTTCTTCGTGAGTTGATTTCAAATTCATCAGATGCTTTGGATAAACTTCGTTTTGAATCTAACAAAGGAACTGATATTGCAGATAAAGAGTTGCCCTTAGAAATAAAGATTGGATTTGATGATAAGAAAAACACGATTACAATTTCGGATACAGGAATTGGAATGACTCGTGATGAAATGATTGCCAACATCGGAACCATTGCTAAATCTGGATCTGAAGAATTTTTGAAACAGCTTTCCGAAAACAAAGAAGCCGTTAATAATATTATTGGAAGATTTGGAATTGGTTTCTATTCTGTTTTTATGGTTGCAAAAGAAGTTATCATCAAAACAAAATCCTATAAGAAAGATGAAATTGCTGTTGAATGGAAATCTGATGGTCTTGGTGATTATGAAATTTCTGATATTGATGGAGAGATAAATCGCGGAACTACAATTGAAATATTCCTTAAAGATGACACGAAAGAATTTTCTGAAAAATATCGATTAGAATCAATCATAAAAAAACATTCTAACTTTATCTCCTTTCCTATTTATTTAGAGAATGAAAAGATTAATACAATTTCAGCAATCTGGCGTGAACCAAAATCCAACCTAAAGAAAGAACAGTATGATGAATTCTACAAGTTTTTAACTTACGATAACGAAGAGCCATTTGAAACAATTCATACATCTGTTGATGCACCGATACAATTTAATTCTTTGTTGTTCATTCCCCAAAAGAGTTATGAGTATTGGAGGTTTAATCGTGATGATTATGGTTTGGATTTATATGTTCGTCGCGTGCTCATTCAGCATCAGAACAAAGAATTGCTCCCAGAATATTTAAGTTTTGTTAAGGGTGTGGTTGATTCTGAAGATTTGCCTCTTAACATCTCCCGCGAAACGTTGCAAGAAAATATTGTATTTACAAAAATCGCGCAAAGTGTTGCCAGCAATATTCTTTCTGATTTAATTAAGGTTGCAAAAGATTCTCCAGAACGTTATGCTGAATTCTGGAAAGAGCACGGGAGAATATTTAAGCTTGGCTATATGGACTTTAGTAATGCTGAAAAATATCAACAGCTTTTAAGATTTAATTCATCTGTAAGCAAAGATGAAAAGGAACTAGTTTCGCTTGAAGATTATGTCGGAAGAATGAAGAAAGATCAAAAAGAAATTTATTACTCGCTTGGAACAAGTAAAGAAGCAATTGATTTAAATCCTCATCTTGAAATCTTTAAAGCAAAAGGATTAGAAGTTCTTTACTTGTACGATCCTGTTGATGAATTTGTAGTTTCATCAATCCGCAAGCATAAAGATTTTGATTTCAAATCTGTTGATGGTGTGGATTTGAAGGAACTTGATAAACTTGAAGATGTTGAAAAGAACGAAGAGCCGAAAGAGAAATTCAGCAAAGAAGATGATAAAGCCTTTGGCAAGTTGTTGTTGAAGATGAAAGAAATACTTGGTGATAGAGTTACAGAAGTTCACGAATCCAAAAGATTAAAGGGAAGTCCATCTTGCTTGATAAACCCTGATGATACAATGTCATCAACAATGCAAAAGATT
>CALLZX010000231.1 GCA_937858935.1 uncultured Ignavibacteriales bacterium
GAGGTAAGAGCCTCAATGGGTATTGATTTTGTGAGTGTCCCTTCCCTTAAGGATTATATTGATCAACTTCCGTATGAACAATTAGCAGATTTTAATTCTGCTATTGATTTTTCTGGTTCATATGGCAGAATGCTTTCTGAATCATTTCAGTTGCAAGCAGAAGTTAGTTATCTCCTTTATTCATTTAACTCCAACGGATTAGATGGACAGTATGATTTAACTTATAGTTTAATTATGCCTTCAATTCTTAGTTACTATGTGCTTAATGGAGCAGGGTATAATTTTAAGTTCGGCGGAGGTGTTGGAATTAGATTTCTAAATGTTGAAGAAACATTACCAGGAACAGGTTCATCTGAAAAATATTCCTCTACTGGTTATGGATTTATAATACGTGCAGAAGGCAATACTGCAATTTCAGAAAATGTTTATGCTCACATTGCTGCTGATGTTCGTTATGATGTTAATGGTGAGCCCGAAAGTGATGGCAAAAAACTTTACAATGTTGTATACAGGGAAAACGTAAATTTTAATTCACTTTCATTCGGTATCAGATTAGGAATATCGTACCAATTTTAAGGAGATTGTTTGAGTTTAATTGAAGCAGTTATTTTAGGAATCGTTCAGGGACTGACTGAGTTTCTCCCGATTAGCAGTACAGGACATTTAACTCTTGCCGGAAAATTTATGGGTTTAATTTCAGATAAAAATCCTGAGCATTGGACTTCATTCATTGCAGTTATTCAACTTGGAACAATGCTTTCAATTTTTGTTTACTTCTGGAAAGATCTTTGGAGTATACTAACGGATTTTTTGCAGCAAAATCTTCAAAGGAGAGTACAGTATTCTAAGCAATCAACAAACTCAAAACTTGGCTGGATGATTATATTGGGTACAATACCAATCGTGGTTATCGGGCTGCTTTTTAAAGATATGATTGAAGGTGCGTTAACAAAGAATCTTTTTGTAATTAGCGGAAGTTTAATTGTGCTTGCAATTATTCTTGCTGTTGCAGAAAAAACTGCTAAGTTCAAAAAGGATATTGGGAATGTTACTATACTTGATTCAGTTTTAATTGGCTTAGCACAAGCAGTTGCATTAATTCCTGGTTCATCAAGATCGGGTACAACAATAACAGGTGGATTATTTCTTGGACTAAAAAGAGACGTTGCGGCAAGATTTTCATTTCTATTAAGTGTGCCGGCAGTTTTGGCAAGCGGCGTTCTCCAATTATTTGAATCACTTAAATACATCAATTATGATTTAACAGTTAACCTGATTGTTGCCACAATTGTTTCTGCTGTTAGCGGTTATTTAGCTATTGATTTTCTTCTGAAGTTTTTAAAAAAGAACACAACATTTGTTTTTATCTATTACAGAATAGCACTCGGCGTTTTAATATTATTTTTACTTTATTCAAACATCATAAATCCATAAGGAGGTTAAATGAAAAAACTACTTTTTGCTGCAGCAATAATCGGGATAATGTTATCATCAAATAATTTTTCACAAAAAAAGGAAACACAAGTAATGAGTGACAGCACAACGGTTGCGATTATAAAAACCAATATGGGTACAATAGAGATAGAACTTTTTGAAAAAGCAACACCAAAGACGGTAGAAAATTTTGTTGGACTTGCTAACAAAAAGTATTACGATGGCGTAATCTTCCATAGAGTAATTGATGGCTTTATGATTCAAGGCGGCGATCCAACAGGTACAGGACGCGGCGGTGAAAGTTTTTGGGGCAAAAAGTTCAATGATGAAATTGTTAAGGAACTTGTATTTGATAGCGAAGGCATACTTGCAATGGCAAATGCCGGACCAAACACAAATGGAAGTCAGTTCTTCATAACTTTAGCAGCAACAAAATGGCTAAATGGAAATCACACAATATTTGGAAAAGTGATTAACGGAATGGATGTTGTTAAAGCAATTGGAAGAGTTAAAAAAGATGGGCAGGACCGCCCATATGCAGACGTTGTGATGGAAAGTGTGACAATAGAAAAAAGATAGATAGATTATTTAGAATTATTAAGAAAGATGACATCTTTTTGAAAGATGTCATCTTTAGTTTTTAAAATAGAAGATGGCAAAAAGTAAAGCACCTGCAATACAGGATATTGAGAAGCAATTAAAGCAGAAAAAGATCTTACCTGTTTATTATCTTTTTGGAGAGGATTCGTACAGTGTTGATATAACTTTTGAAGCAATTGAAAAAGCTGTTCAACCTTTAATAACATCAGACTTTGACAAGGAAGTTTTGTATGGTGAAAATCAAAGTTTTACAAATATTATTGGATTAGCTTCAACCTTTCCTTTCGGTTCGGAAAAAAAACTTATAATTGTTAAACAAGCCGAAAAGTTAAAAGATAAAAAAGAAAAAAAAGAAATAGTCAGTTATTTTGAATCACCTGCTGAATTTACTGTTCTAGTTTTTCTTCATGAAGGAACAATAACAAATCCCGCATCAGAACCATATAAAACTCTTGCAAACCAGGGATATCTTTTTGAAGCTAAAGAGTTAAAAGGTAAAAGCTTAATTGATTGGTTAATTTCCACAGTTGAAAAGAATGGAAAAACTATTTCCTATGATAACGCACAATTGCTAACGGATATTTCCGGTGAAAATAGAAATGCCCTGGAATCCCAGCTTGAAAAAATATTTATTTATGTTGGAGACAATAAAGAGATAACAATTGAAAGCATTCGCGGTTTATCCACATCTTTAAAACAATACACCATTTTTGATTTGCAAAATGCAATCGGAAAAAAAAATAAATCTGCGGCATTAAAAGTGTTGTTTAATCTATTGAAAAATGGAATGGAACCGATTCAGGTAATTGCGATGCTGAATAAATATTTTACAAGTCTTGCAAGATTAAATGAATTGGTTGCAACAAATACAAATGAATTTCAAGTAGCAAGAATTATGGGGACACATCCATTTTATCTTAAAGATTATCACAGTGCACGGAGAATGTATTCTGATAAGCATCTAACAGACGCATTTTCAGCTTTATTAAAAGCTGATTTATCGATCAAAACCACATCACTTGATGATTATACACTCTTAAGTGTATTAATTGCCGAAATAATCCCCGATTAAATGAAAATTAAAATCCACAGAAGCTTTTCTAAACTTTTTTGTAAATTTTGTGCGGGAATTGAAACAAACATCCAACTAATAAAGTATAAAACCGTTGAAGGATAGAAGTCTTAGCGAATTTACTGATGAAGAACTGATTCTTGAATTTCAAAGCAATGGAAACGAAAAAGCTTTTGAAATTTTAGTTCAGAGATTCAAAAATCCTTTAACAAATTATGTTTATAGATTTCTTGGGGATTATGATTCTTGTGTGGATGTTGTGCAGGATACTTTTGTAAAAGTTTATCGATACAAAGATAATTACAGTTCCTTGGCAAAGTTTTCAACCTGGATTTATACAATTGCGGGAAATCTTGCAAGGACTGAATATCAGCGGAAACGCAGAAGAAATTTTTTCTCGATAAGCAGTTTTGGAGAAGAAGATAAGTCTTTTGATATTCCTGATAATTCTAATCGCCCCGATGTTGCTGCTGATATGAATTTGAAAAATGAAATTATTCAGAAAGCGCTTTTGAAAGTTCGCGATTCTTATCGTGAAGCTGTAATACTTAGGGATGTGCAGGAATTATCATACGAAGAAATTGCAGATATAATGAAAATTGAAGTTGGTACTGTAAAATCAAGGATAAACCGTGGCAGAGCAGAGTTACAGAAATATCTAAAAGATATTTATAATGATTAAGGTATAATGAAATGAATGAAGAAGAAAAAACATATAAAAAATTATTAGATGATTTAAAAAATCTTCCCCAAATTGATGCACCCAAAAATTTTGAAACAGAACTTCTTAGAAAGATCAATTCATCTGAACCAGAACAGAAAGAAAGTTTTTGGAATAAACTGCTTTCACCGGGAAAATTAGCTCCAGCTGCTATTGCTATAGCCTCAGCAGCAATTATCTTTTTTGTTGTTGATGTAAATTCTGAAGAGATGGAAGATCCTCTTAACATTGCGCCAAGATTACGTGAAGATTTAGTTATTATTGAATCAATTGAAGAATTACCTGTTGAACAAATAAAAAAGACCGATAGAGTTAAAGAAGAACCAGGTATTATAAATGAAGGATTAGTTGAAACAAAAGAAACGGAAACACAAGTTCTGCCAAATGCTGTTTATGAAGAGCAATCTGAGATGAAATCCAAGGGGGCTGAGCAATCACTTGCAGACGAAATAATCTCTGACAAATCTGAGTCTGATACATTTAAGTCTGACGATTCAAGAAGTTTGGGCGGAAGTGCTGCTCCTTCAACCGTAACTACTTCTGCTTCAGAAATTAGCAAGGATAATCTTAACTTTATGCAGAGAAATCTTTCAACTGAAGAGAAAAAGGAAGTTCAGCAGTTAAAAATGAAGATGCAAACAGAAAAAAGTTCAAAAACAGAGCAAAATTCAAACAAATAGCGTTAAAAGTTATATTGGATAATACTTCCGAAACGTCTATATTTACAGCCACGATTTTAAGAAAAACCATTATTTAGGATTTTTATGAAAAAAGGAATTCACCCAGAGTATAAACCAGTTGTATTTCAAGATACATCCTGTGATTTTGCAATTTTAACTCGCTCTACGATAAAGACCAGCGATACTATTCAATGGACAGATGGAAATACTTATCCGTTAGTTAAATTGGAAATTTCAAGCGGCTCACACCCTTTCTTTACAGGTAAACAAAAGCTACTTGATACAGCGGGCAGAGTTGAAAAATTCAACAAGAAATACAGCAAAAAACAGTAATATTTTTTTGTTTCCGTTGTTATTTTAGCCTCGAGTTATCGGGGCTTTTTTATTTTTGACTTTTGAAAAACAAAAAGTTTGTTTAGGTTCTTATTAGCATAATACAATGAATAAAAACATAAAAAAAATACTCATAGCAATAACTATTGTAGTTATTCTCGCAATTGCTTTTCTTCCAAAGATATTGTCCTCTACTAAAGGTGGAGCAATTATGCCTATCGGACGACCGGATATGGTTATCCCTGTTAAAGCTCACATTGTTTCGTTAGAAACATTGAGTAACAGCGTGTTTACAACAGGAACCATTCTTGCAAATGAAGAAATTGAATTGCGGAGCGAAGTTTCCGGAAAGATTATCAAAATACTTTTTAAAGAAGGAAGCTTTGTAAATAAAGGCGATCTTTTAATTAAAATAAACGATGCAGATTTGCAGGCACAATTACGAAGAGCGGAATCAAAAGTAAAATTATCTGAAGAAAAAGAATCAAGACAAAGACAATTACGTGATGGAAATTTAATTAGCCAGGAAGAGTATGATAATACAGTTGGAGAACTGCACGTTAATCAGGCAGATTATGATCTGATAAAGGCGCAGATAGATAAAACAGAAATAAGGGCACCATTCAGCGGTGTCGTTGGATTACGATCCGTTAGTGAAGGAAGTTATGTAACTACTTCTACTGTTATGGCGCGATTGCAAAATTTTAATAGTATTAAAGTAGATTTTTCAATTCCCGAGAGATACTCCGCTGATGTTAAAACCGGGGATAATCTTGAGTTTAAAATAAGCGGTAGCAACCAGATATTTGAAGCAAAGGTTTATGCAATAGAGCCTAAAATTAATCCCGGAACAAGAACATTGCAGATTAGAGCTATTTGCAGTTCATCATACAAAGAATTGATTCCTGGTGCTTTTGCTAATGTAGAATTAAATCTTAAACAAATTGCCGATGCAATATTAATCCCTACAGTATCAATTGTGCCAGAACTAAAAGGGCAAAAAGTGTTTCTTTATAAAAATGGAGTTGTAATTGCTCAAAATGTTGAGACTGGAATAAGAGAAGAAACTCGTGTTCAAATTATTTCTGGATTGCAAAGCGGAGATACAGTAATTACTTCTGGTATATTACAAATCAAACCAAAATCTAAAGTTAAAATTTCAGAATTCAATTAAACTATATTTCTAAATGAGTCTATCTTCAATAAGTATCCAAAGACCTGTGCTTGCAATAGTTATGTCAATTATAATTATTGTATTTGGTATACTTGGCTATACTTATCTGGGTATTCGCGAATTCCCCTCTGTTGATCCTCCAATTATTACTGTATCTACTAATTATGTTGGTGCAAATGCCGATGTTATTGAAAACCAGATAACAGAGCCGCTTGAAGAATCTATTAACGGAATTGCTGGAATAAAATCTCTAACATCATCAAGTCGTGATGGCAGAAGTACAATTACGGTTGAGTTTGATATTGATATTGATCTTGAAGCTGCTGCGAATGACGTGCGCGATAGAGTTTCCCGTTCACTTTCTGTTTTGCCGCCAGATATTGATATGCCGATTGTTGCAAAAGCAGATGCGGATGCTACCCCAATTGTTTTTCTAAATGTTCAGAGTGATACAAGAAATTTACTTCAGCTTACAGAAATTGCTAACAACGTTTTTAAAGAAAGACTGCAGACTATAAGCGGAGTTAGCTCTGTGCAAATATGGGGTGAGAAAAAATATGCTATGCGGTTGTGGTTAGACCCGGCAAAGCTTGCCGCATTTCAGCTTTCCCCCGTTGATGTTAGAAACGCTCTTGGACGGGAAAATGTTGAATTGCCATCTGGTAGAATAGAAGGTGATGATACTGAATTATCTATAAGAACAATAGGAAGATTGCAGACTGAAGCAGAGTTTGATAATCTTATTGTAAAAGAAGCTGAAGGGAATATTGTAAGAGTAAAAGATATCGGTTACTCCCAGCTTGGCGCTGAGAATGAACGCACAATACTCAGGCGTGATGGAGTTCCAATGGTTGGCGTGGTGTTAATTTCACAAGCCGGAGCTAACAACATTGCAATTGCAGATGAGTTTTATAAAAGATTAGAACAGATTAAAAAAACTTTACCTTCAGATATAAAAACAGGAATTGGTTTTGATATTACATTATACATACGTGAATCTATTAAAGAAGTTGAGCAAACTATACTCGTTGCTTTTGGTTTAGTTGTTTTGATAATCTTTTTATTCCTTCGCGATTGGAGAACAACAATTATCCCCGTTCTTGTAATCCCAATTTCTCTTATCGGTGCTTTTTTTATAATGTACATTGTTGATTTTTCAATAAATGTTTTAACACTTCTTGGAATTGTTCTTGCAATCGGAATGGTTGTAGATGATGCGATAATTGTATTAGAAAACATTTACACCAAAATTGAAAATAAAATGGATCCTGTTGAGGCAGGTAAAAAAGGATCTGCAGAAATATTTTTTGCTGTTATCTCAACTACAATTGCCCTTGCAGCTGTGTTTATGCCTGTAATCTTTTTGCAGGGAATTACAGGCAGACTATTCAGAGAGTTTGGAATTGTTGTGGCTGGAGCCGTTATTATATCGGCTTTTGTTGCCTTAACATTAACTCCTATGCTGAGTGCTAAAATTCTTAAAAGAAGAGAACATCATAATTGGTTTTATAATCTCACAGAACCAATCTTTGTTAAGCTAAACGAAACCTATCAGAGACAGCTAAAATATTTTGTTAGACACAGATGGCTTGCAATTCCCGCAACAGGTTTTGCTATAATTCTTATCTATGTATTATTCTCAAACCTTCCAACTGAGCTTGCACCGTTAGAAGATAGAAGCCGATTATCTATAAATGTAACCGCACAAGAAGGCGCTACATTTGAATATATGGATCGTTACATTGATGAAGCTGTAAATATTCTTAAAGAAAAAGTTCCTGAGAAAGAAGGATTGATTTCTTTAACATCCCCAAGCGGCGGTGCCGGCGGTTCTGTAAACTCAGGATTTGTAAATGTGATTTTAAAGGAACCTGACCTTAGAAACAGAACTCAACAGCAGATTGCTGATGATATAACTCCTGTAGTTAATTCATTAAACGGGGCCAGAGCATTTATAACTCAGCAGCAAACTATTGGCGGTGGAAGACGCGGAAGTCTACCGGTTCAGTTTGTATTGCAGGCACCAAACTTTGAACTGCTCAGAGAGTTTCTTCCAAAATTTGTTGATGAAGCAAAGAAAACAAATTTGTTTACTATTATAGAACCGAATTTAAAATTTAATAAGCCGGAACTTAAACTTTCTATCGATAGACAAAAAGCCAGAGCGCTTGGGGTTTCTACAATTGATATAGCACAAACTATTCAATCTGCTTTTAGCGGGCAAAGATTTGGTTACTTTATAAAAGACGGAAAACAATACCAGGTCATCGGACAGTTTTCAAGAGAAAACCGTGATGCACCAATTGATCTTAAGTCTACTTATGTAAAAAATAATATTGGCGATTTAATACAGCTTGATAATGTTGTATTTGTTGAGGAGCAAAGCGCTCCGCCGCAGTTGTTTAGATTTAACCGTTATGTTTCCGCTACTGTTTCTGCAGGATTGGCCCCGGGAGTTTCATTGGGTGAGGGAATTGATGCGATGGAGGGTGTTGCGGATAAAGTTCTTGATGAAAGATTTGCAACTGCACTTGATGGCACTTCAAAAGATTTTAAAGAAAGTTCATCAAGCTTAATATTTGCATTCTTATTGGCTTTAGGATTAATATATTTAGTTCTTGCGGCGCAGTTTGAAAGCTTCCGCGATCCATTTATAATTTTATTTACTGTTCCGCTTGCATTGCTTGGTGCGCTAATTTCATTATGGTACTTTGATCAGACGTTAAACATTTTTAGTGAAATTGGTATTATTATGCTGATTGGACTTGTAACTAAAAACGGAATATTGATTGTTGAGTTTGCTAACCAGAGAAAAGCTGCTGGTTTAACTAAAGATGATGCTGTTATTAGTGCTGCCGCTGCACGATTAAGACCGATTCTTATGACAAGCTTATCCACAGTTTTAGGAATACTGCCTATTGCATTAGCGCTTGGTGCAGGCTCTGAGAGCAGAGTATCTATGGGTATTGCTGTTGTTGGCGGATTAATTCTTTCTACATTTTTAACTCTATTTATTGTTCCTGCTATCTATTCATTCTTCTCAAGAAAAACTGCTTCTGTCAGTAACCTAACTGAGTAGTATCATTTAATAAGTGCCAATCTAAAAACTATTTAGACAATCCATAAAATGGATTGAACAATATTTCTATATCCTCTTGCCTGCCCGCCGTGGCGGGACTTTGTACTTACCTGTCCGCC
>CALLZX010000232.1 GCA_937858935.1 uncultured Ignavibacteriales bacterium
GGAAAAACAAATATAGAAAGGACGAAAAGCAAACTGATGAAAAACAGTTTTTTCATAAGAACTCCCAACAAATAAATTAATAATAGTAAGTTTTCATTTAGACATAGCTAATACATAAAATTGAAATGAAAGATCCAGCCTAACACATCGGTCAGTCCCCCGCTGGTATAGAGGTAAAGGGATAAGTAAAAATAGAACAGCAAAATTTTATCATTAATGCATTTGCAACTTAGAGTAACGCAAATTAAACTTCAACTAAATTTCTTGCACCTGTTTAAATAATGCTTAATAATCGGCAACAATAAACTTTTCAAAACTATTCTCGATTCAGGTATCTATTTACTTGTACATCCTATCCATTTGACGGAGCTAAGTATCCTTTTACTTTCACTTCCTATCCATTTGACGGAGCTAAATATCCTTTTACTTTTACTTCCTATCCATTTGACGGAGCTAAATATCCTTTTACTTTTACTTCCTGTCTATTTGACGGAGCTAAGTATCCTTTTACTTTTACAGAATATCAATTTTAACAAGCAGTTTTATTTTGGAGTTTACCATTGTTTAATTAGAGCAGAACTAAAATATCAGATAGGAAATAAATCCCTTTGCAAACTTCTGATTTATAAAGAATATTGTGAGCAACACTCACGATCTCGCTAACCCTCAAACATTGATTTTTATCACAAATAGGAGGAATTGTGATAAACAAAATAAATTTTATTTGATTGTTGATTAGATTTGCCCAGTAAAATTCACAATGTATTAATTAAGATCTAATACATTTTCTAAAAACAATATTAAATAGTTTATTCTACGTTCAATTATTTAGAGAATTAAATGAAACATAAACCTTTCTTTCCCTTCAGCAGTATAAAAAAAATAATTTTATTAATATCTCTATTTCCTTTAGTGTTATCGGCTCAGCCAAAAATTTATACTTTAGATGATGCTATAAATCAGGCACTATTGAAAAATAAAGGCATAACCATCTCTCAGTTAAATGTATCAAAGGCCGGAGCTTCTGTTAGTGAAGCTTTTGGTTATGCGTTGCCAAGTTTGGATTGGTCCGGCGGATTTTCACATTTTCTCAAGAAACCCAAAACACCATTCCCTGATTTTGGAGCATTACTAACGAATGCAACTTATTCCATTCTATTTGATGAGAACGTAATACCAAGGGATGAAAGCAAATATGTTCCAGTAGAAAGTAAGCTTCAGTCATTCGCTCCTGCAAATAATTACAATACTGATTTTACATTAACTCAAACACTTTTTAGTTCTGCAGTATTTGAAGGTATTGGCGCTTCAAAAATTTACTACAACCTTTCTAAAGCAGAATTGAATAATACTGTTTCAAAAACTGTATTGGATGTGCAGAAAGCATTTTACGGGGTTTTACTTTCTAAGGCAGTTTTAGAAATAGCGCAAGCAAGTTTTAATAATGCCCAGGATAATTTTAATAATGTTCAATCCTTATATAATCAAGGTATGGTTTCTGAGTTTGATAAACTACAGGCTGAAGTACAATTGGAAAATATTCGTCCTTATGTATTACAAATGGAAAATACTTTGATCAATGCCAAGAATGGATTAAAAATACTTTTAGGTGAAGATCTGAATCAGGAAATCGAAGTTTTTGGTGAGATTGTGTTTAAGCCATATGAAAATTTGGATGAACAAGCATTGGTAGATGAAGCACTACAAAATAATTTTGATATAACCAGTCTTGATTTAAAGAAGCAGGTTGATGAAGCATTTATCCAGTTGGATATTTCTGAGTATTGGCCAAGTATAGCTGCTTTCGGAAATTATTCCTTTGCAGGTGCATCAGAAAACTGGGACTTTCAAAACTATTCTTCATTTACAGTTGGTGTAAATTTCCGTATGAATTTGTGGCAAGGCAACAGAACAAAAAATGCAGTTCAGCAATCCACAATAACTTACCAGCAAACAGAACAACAGTTATTACTTTTGAAGGAGGCTGTAAGTTCAGAAGTAAAACAAGAAATTAGGGAATTAAAGAGAGTTCAATCTTTGGTAGATGTTCAAAGAAGGACTGTCGAATTAGCAGAAAAAGCTTATCACATTGCAACAATAAGATACAGCGAGGGTGCTGGCAGTCAGTTAGAATTGCAGAATACTGATCTTGATCTTAGAAATGCAAAACTTAACTTAACTCAATCCATGCACTCGTACCTGGTTACAAAACATAAACTTGAACAATTATTAGGTAGAACAAATCCAGATTATCTGGCAATTGCAAATCCTGAAGAAAATTAAATTATTATAACTTATGCCAATAGGAGAAAAACATTTTATGAAAAAATTATCAGCAGTAAAACTAAATTTTATGATAATGCTGTTAGCAACTGCTTCTGTAGTGATTCTGCAATCGTGCGGTGAAAAGCCTGCAGAAACTGATGCAAAAGATAAAACCAGCTATGTAGATACAATTTCTGTTGAAGCTGGAATAGTTGGATTAAAAGAATTGGCATTAACCAAAACTTTTTCAGGAACTTTGGAAGGTGAAGAGCAGGCTAATATAATTGCAAAAATCCCTGAAAGGATAATGAAATTAAATGTTAGAGTTGGAGAATATGTTAAAGCCGGCTCAGTGTTATTTGAGTTAGATAAAGGAGGAGCATCATCGCAATTCTATCAGGCACAGGCAGCTTTTCTAAATTCCCAAAAGAATTATGAAAGGATGAAAAACCTTTTAAAAGAAGGTGCAATATCACAGCAGGCTTTTGATCAGGTAGAAACAGGTTATGATGTTGCTAAAGCAAATTTTGATGCTGCCAGAAGCACTGTTGAAATTACTTCACCTATCTCTGGTCTTGTAACAGCAATCAATGTTAGCATTGGTGATCTTGCAAATCCGCAAATGCCTATGGCAACTATCGCCAACATCGGCAGGATGAAAGCAAAATTTAATGTTGGTGAAAGCGATGTGCCAAGTTTCTTTGTAGGCCAGTCTGTTCAGGTTTACTCAGAAATGAAACCGGAAGAAATCCAGACAGGAAAAATATTTCAACTTTCAAATTCTGCGAATGTTCAATCACGAACATTTGAAATGCAGGCAATATTTACTAATACTAAAGACAGATGGTTTAAACCAGGTATGTTCTGCCGTGTAAATGTTAATATGCAGACTAAAAAGGATGCTCTTGTCATTCCACTTGCTGCCATTGTAAAATCAAGCAACGGTGATGGTATTTATTTGATAAATGAGGATAAGTCATATTTTAAGACAATCACAACGGGGATTACAGATGGAAATCTAATTGAAGTGATTTCAGGCTTAAAAGCCGGGGATAAAATTGTAACGCTTGGTATGAATAATCTTAAAGACGGTACTGTTGTAGTTATATCAAACAAATAAATTATAAAAACTCTACACAAAGAAATTTTGGAATAAAAAATGAAATTAGCTGATGTCTCCATAAGACGCCCCGTTTTTGCAACAATGATGATTATGTCTTTGATTGTACTTGGACTTTTTTCTTACAGAATGCTTAATGTTGATTTGTACCCTGATGTTGATATTCCTTACGTTGTAATTACAACTATACTTCCAGGTGCGGGTCCGGAACAAATAGAAACTGATGTTACAAAGATTATTGAGGATGCAGTTAATCCTGTTGAAGGCGTTGATTTTATTCAATCAACTTCACAGGAAAATGTTTCTATTGTTGTTATAGCATTTAAACTGGAAATAAATGGTAAGGATGCGGCACAGGATGTACGCGAAAAAATTTCAGCAATACGTGCAAATCTGCCTTTAGAAATTGAGGACCCGGTTATTCAACGATATGATCCTGCAAGTTTACCGATAATGTACTTATCAGTTTCCGGCAATATGTCTGATAAAGAAATTACAACATTTACTAAAGATGTAGTTAAGCAAAGATTAGAAAATATTCCAGGTGTAGGTTCTGTCCAGTTAGTTGGCGGATCGGAAAGAGAAATCCAGATAGAAGTTGATGCTGCAAGATTACGCGCCTACAATATTTCTATTCAAGATGTAATTATGAATGTTGGCGGACAAAACGTTGAAATTCCCGGTGGTAATGTTACTGAAGGATCACGCCAGCTTCTTGTAAGAACCATGGGTAAATATAAAAGCGTTGAAGATTTTAGCAAAGTTATTGTCGCTACACCAATGGGCAAACCTGTTTATCTTTCTGATGTTGCTACAGTAAGTGATGGAGTTGAAGAACAAACCAGTTTAACCAGAGTTAATGGTAAGATTGCCGTTGGATTAAATATCATAAAACAATCCGGCAGTAACACAGTGCAAGTTGCTCAAGGTGTAAATAAACAAATTGAAAAAATATTAAAAGAAATTCCTGAAGGAATATCTATAAATGTAGCTCAGGATAACTCAATTTTTATTGAGCATTCCATTAACGACGTGTTGTTTGATATTATCTACGGCGGATTATTAGCAGTGATTGTAATCTATATGTTCCTTGCAAACTTTAGAGCAACCATAATAAGCGGATTAGCATTGCCGGCTTCCATAATTGCAAGTTTTATAATAATGTATGCATTGGGCTTTACACTTAACATGATGTCTCTGCTTGCACTTTCACTTGCGGTTGGTTTGCTTATTGATGATGCGATAGTGGTGATTGAAAATATTTATCGGCACATGGCTCAAGGTGAAACTCCTATGGAAGCTGCAAAATCTGCATCAGAGGAAATTGGATTAGCGGTAATGGCAACAACATTTACAATTGTTGCTGTGTTTGTTCCTGTTGCATTTATGCCCGGAATAGTGGGAAGATTTTTTTATGAATTTGGTATAACAATTTCTGCTGCTGTAATTGTATCACTATTTGTTGCATTTACACTCACTCCGATGTTATCATCAAAATGGCTGCACAGAGAAGATGAAGCATTATCAAAAGAAGGTAATCCACTCAATAAAATATTGTTTTACTTTAATCACTTCTTTGAATATTTAAATGGTAAATATGAGAAAGCTTTACGATGGTCTTTAACCCATAGAAAAACAATTGTATTTGGAGCTGTTGCAATTTTTATTGCAAGCTTTTTTCTGATGGGAATGCTTGGTTCACAATTTTTTCCTGAAAGTGATAAAAGTGAATTTAACATTACAGTTAATGCTTCACCCGGAAGTTCGTTAGAACAAACAAGTTTAATCTGTGAAAAAGTTGAAACTGTACTTAAAGGAAAACCTGAGATAATAACAGTACTTACAACAATTGGATCAGGAAATGATCCTGTTACAAAAGCTAATATCTTAGTTAAGCTTGTTCCAACAAAGGAGCGTAAAAAATCTGATAAAAAAATCATGGCTGAAATAAGATCGGAAGTAAGATCCATTGCCGGAGCTAAAATAAGTTTTTCAGTTCAAGGAGTTGGCGGCGGGGGTGGAGAAAAGCCGGTTACACTTAGTATCCGTGGAGATGATCTATCTAAACTTGAGCAGATTGCGGAAAAAGTTGAAGCGATTGTTAAATCAACACCCGGTGCAGTTGATGTGGATAACAGTCTTGAACTTTCAAAACCTGAAATAAGAATTAATATAGATAGAGAAAAAGCTTCTGATCTTGCAGTAAATCCTTATTTAATTGCATCAACAATTCGTGCTATGGTTGATGGTGCCGTAGCAACGCAGTATAAAGAAGGTGACGAACAAATTGATGTTAGAGTGAGATTAAAAAAGATTGATAGAAAAAATATAAATGATATTTTACCTCTTACTGTTAAAAGTAATAAAAAAATTGGCAACCAGGATTTTCTGGTACCGATAACCGATATTGCCACTATCACTCAAGATGTTGGTCCATCAAAAATAAATAGATACGCAAGACAAAAAGAAATTCGTGTTGATGCAAATCTTGATGGAAGATTTTTGGGTGTGGTACTTGGTGAAGTACTTAAAGAAACATCAAAACTTGATCTTGAACCAGGTTACTCAATAAATGTTATTGGTCAGGGTGAAATGCAGGATGAATCGATGGCAAACATGCTTATTACTTTACTTCTTGCAATCGTGTTTGTATATATTGTTCTGGCAGCACAGTTTGATAGTTTTATACATCCATTTTCAATTATGCTTGCTTTACCAATGTCTATAATCGGAGCGGTACTTGCGTTATTAATTTTTGGAAGCTCACTTTCTGTTATGTCTATGATCGGTATTATTATGTTAATGGGATTGGTAACTAAAAATGGAATTCTACTTGTAGATTATACAAACGTTATGCGTGAACGTGGAATGTCGCGCTTTGATGCATTAGTGAAAGCTGGACCAACAAGATTGCGTCCAATATTGATGACGACTTTTGCGATGATTTTTGGAATGGTTCCTGTTGCACTTGCACTCGGTGAAGGTGCTGAATTCCGTGCACCGATGGGTCAGGCAGTAATCGGAGGATTGATAACATCTACATTACTAACCTTATTTATTGTCCCTGTCGTTTACTCAATACTTGATGATCTTGGTACATTTAGTTTTTCAGGTTTCTTTAAAAAAATATTTTCCGGACGTAAAAAATAAAATTGGATAAAAAATGAAACTTACATTTTTGGCTTATCGTGAAATCCTTGACGATCGTGTTTCTAAATCTTTAGATGAACTTGGAATAGATTATTACACTGAATGGGAGGAAGTAAAAGGTAAAGGACATAAAACAGATGCGCATTTAGGCAATCGTCCTTTCCCCGGATATAATAATGTTCGTATGATAGCTTTTAACGATGAAGAATTACTTGAAAAACTTATCGTAAAGATAAATGAACTTAATACAATCGTTGAAAAAGAAGATGATAAAATTCGTCTTTTCCAGGTACCTCTGGAAAGAATAGTTTAATCTAGACATAAGTGATTAGCAGAAATAACTGCTAATCACTTTTCACAAATTCCATCTCCATTTCTATACTGCTGATTTTGAATTTCGATTTTTTTATAATCAAACCATTATAAGAAGAATTTCTTAAAATTGATTTTTTTTATGAAATCAGGAAGAAATATTTAAAAATGTAATTTTAACCCTAAACAAAAATGATATAAAATCGATAATGTAATTGAAATAGTTAGTTAGGAAAATGGGGCGATTTAATTAATTAAGCGAGCAATTGACGGTTAAGGTTATTCCCCAAGCCTTCCGTCAAGGCTAGTCCCCGGTGCTTCGGTGCCGGGGTTTTATTAAAGAAAACAATTTAAATTTATAAAGCGATACTGAAGATTATATCAAATTTTAACACACAAAAGCCTTGAAACTTAAGTTTTGGGGCTTTTTTATTTAGATATAATTAAGAAATAAATTGTCAAAGTGATCCGATTCCCAATCTGCATTTTACCCAGTTGCGATCTTCTTGCTCATAAATTTCAGTTTCCTTAATGATTAATCGTTCTGGTTTGGTAAGCTGAACAGTAAGCATATGGTTCTTAATTACTTCAACTCTTTGTGTAGCAAGATTCATAAGTTCATCTTGAGTTACCAGCTGTTTATCCGAAAGCTGTTTGATCATTTCCTTTAAGTAGTTTCTTAAATCAAAATCTTGCGGAGCTTTTGGATCATCCTGAATTGCTTTTGAATAAAATTTTCTTTGTAAACTATCGACAGAACCATTTCCGAACGCTTCTTTATACATATTTTCTAAAATGTTTCTGCTAATACTGACTTCAACTTTCATTGGATCCATAATGGAATCTTTTACAGCAGTAGTCATTCTTTGTGTAAAAGCATTTCGCAATTTTCTAGTACGAATTGCCCCGGCATCAATAACTGTATCTACTGCACCATAAATTTCAAGAGTAATCCCGGGTCTTTCATTAAGAGCTTTATTTAGATTTGTTAATCTCTCAATTTGATTTGGCAGAAGTTTAGATTCACCAGGATCAAAATCAACAAATTCAAGATCATCACCGTTTAATCCTAATAAATTGCCAAGTAACTTAAAGGGTGCTGTTACAAGCGAAACCAATACTCGTTTTACTGCCCACCAGACTAAGGTACCTGTATTTACTTCAGGATCATTCAAATCACCTTCAACTTCCAAGTCTAAATCGATATTACCATCCCCATCTTTTAACAATGAAAGTGCAAGTTTTACAGGAATTCCAAATCCTTCCTGCCCTTCTACCTCTTCGCCTAATTCAATTCTATTTAAGAATATTTTACTATATGATTTAAGCAATCCTTTTTCAACAAGGTATTCAATATCAAGTGAAAGTTTTCCACTCTCAATCATATAGCCCATAAACTTTGCTGAATAAGGCGAAAGATTTGTAAGCTCTATATTGTTAAAGTTCATTTTAACATCAGAATAACTCATTGGATCAAAAGGATCCATGTTGCCATTAATGCGGGCAAGCCCGTATTCATCAACAGTTCCTTCAAGATCAATAGCAGCACCAAGAGGATTTCCGTAAGATATCCCGATAATTTCTCCATTTAAATCATGAATTTTAGCTGCAAACTTTAATGGCAAACTAAAATCAGAAAAGAACATTGCACTGCTATCTATACTTATTCTTCCTATATCAAAATTAAAATTTGCTAAAGTGGTATCCGTTTTGTTTAAAGAATTTATTTGAGAGACGAGAATGTTTGCAGTTCTTGTAAATGTGATTTCTGTATTGCTGGGATTAACTAGGCCGTCATTAAACGCAAATTTTGTCTTTAATGTATCCTTTTTAGTTGTTGAATCAGCAGCAGCGAATTTAAAAACCTTCTGCACATTGATAGTTTGATCTTCAGCTATCGCAATACGGGAATAAAGTTTGTAAAAATTAATTTCTCCTATTGCAACAACTATTGGATTTGTTTGGGCCTTAATTCCTGTTGTAGTTAGTGAACTCCATTCTAAAAATCTTTCCTGAACTTTAGTATCATATAAAACCAGGTCATCAACGCCTGCAGTCCCGTTAAATGAAACATCGGGCATCTCATTTTCTTTCCCCATTCTAAATTTTAAAAATCCATCTACATTAAGTTTTCCGTTATCGAGTCTTAAGTAGGCAAACTCTGCAAGATAAGGACCAGTTTGCTTGAAATTTAATTTATCAACATTAAGTTTAACATCTGCAGAAATTGGCTCAAGCGTGAATTTGCCATTTGCAGACGCTTTTCCACCATCACGCATTTTAAAATTAAGGCTGAATGTTGAAGCATCACGGGACATTGGACGAAGCTTATTTATCGTAAGATTTGCTCCATCAATACTAATTTTTACCTTTTGTGAATCGAGTGCTCTATCTTCGAATGTCAGTGAAAGATTCTTTACATCAAATTTGTTTATTATAAAATCCCAATTTTCATTTTTTTGATTTTGATTTTTGGATTGGACAGTATTAATAATTTCAAATCCAATACTTGAATATTTTACTTCAAGTTCTTTTTCTAAATCATTAGAGTTAGCTTTTTTAGTTTTTTGATTTTGCTGCTGCCCCATCAAATCTGAAAAGTTAAATTCATTATCATTGAGCTTTTTTATAAAAACTTTAGGATTTGAAATAGAAATATTATCCAATTCAATTTTACTGCTGAATAGTGGAAGTACATTCAGATCAATAAACAAATCTTTCCAGTAAACAAAAACAGACTTGTCCCTATCATAAAGAGAAAATCCTTTTACCGAAAAAGCAAATGTATAAGGATTGAAAGAAACCGCCTCAATTTTTGCGTCTCGCTTATATTTCTCCTTAATAAAATTAACCGTCTGAATCTTTGCTATGTAGGGAACTATCACAAATCCTAAAAATGTATAAAGCAATGCAATGAAAGCCAACCAGGAAATTGGATTCTTTATTATCCTACGTAAAAGAGTTTTTTTCGTTTTTATTTCACTAGGCATATCATGATTAGAAATTAATATATTGAAATGAAAGATAAATTAAATATTAGAATTCTACATATTTAAATAGAATCATGCACAGTCATAATAAGAGATTGCGTAAAAATGATAAAATATTGTTTTCCCTTTTGCAATAATTTTGTTAAATATGTTTCGTTAATTCTTACTCCAATTTTAAAACCAAAATTGATTCGAAATAATTCCCGCGGAGTTAAGAATAATCCTATGATAATTTAATAAATCTTTCATTCTTCAACTATTCTTTCAAAGGAGGACAAATGGATTCAAAAAAATTAGCAGCTGAATTTATCGGGACGTTTTGGCTTGTTCTTGGCGGTTGCGGTAGTGCAGTGCTTGCAGCAGCTTTTCCAGAACTTGGTATTGGTTTTGTTGGTGTAGCACTTGCCTTCGGTTTAACTGTTCTCACAATGGCATTTGCCATCGGGCATATTTCAGGTTGTCATCTTAATCCAGCCGTTACAATTGGTTTATGGGCTGGTGGTAGATTTAAGGCTACTGAAATACTTCCTTACATTGTTTCTCAGGTTCTTGGCGGTATCGCTGGCGCAGGTGTTCTATACTTAATTGCAAGTGGGCAGGTTGGATTTGATGTAAGTGCAGGTTTTGCATCAAATGGTTATAGCGATCATTCACCTGGTGGATTTTCATTAACATCAGGATTTGTTACAGAAGTTGTAATGACATTTATGTTTTTAATGATCATCTTGGGTTCAACAGATGAAAGAGCTCCAAAAGGATTTGCGCCAATTGCTATCGGTTTAGGATTAACATTAATTCACTTAATAAGTATTCCGGTAACCAACACATCGGTTAATCCTGCAAGAAGCACTGGTCCAGCATTATTTGTTGGTGGATGGGCAGTGTCGCAATTATGGTTATTTTGGGTTGCCCCAATAATAGGTGCTGTTTTGGCTGGTTTTGTTTATAACTTTATTGCCGGTAAATCAAAGTAAAATTTCCATATATTGCTATTTTTGAGCGCAGAAAAAAATGTTTCTGCGCTTTTTTTTATCAGCAAAATTAATTTTAAGGATAGTCTAATGAGTGAGAACATTTTTGAAAAAGCAAAGTCTTCAGCCGAAGCATTAAAGGATAAAGTTTCTGATCTATCAAACTCTCTCTTTGATGATGAGAAAAAAGAAATCATCGATGAATATAAGAACATAACATCAGAAAAATTAAAATCCAATCTTGAAACACTTGGCAACTATACTGAACTGTTCAGTGAAGCTGGTTACGAGTTAAGTAGTATAAATGCTAGTATTGCTTTGCCTCCCGATATAAGTATTACATTCAAATGTTTGAACGCAATTCCAGTTACTGAGAGAAATGATATTTTGAGTAAAGTACAGGATAGTAAAATCACTGCGATGATTTTGAAAAGTCTATTTAAAGCCAGTGATTATTCAGAATCTATTAAAATTGGTGAATTTAAATTAAGAAGCATAAATATTAAGATGGGATTGATTCCAAGTATTAGTGTTTCATTTTCTTAGAAGTTGCAAACGTCTTTTACAAAATCATATGCATTTGTAATATAAGAAATTATTTAGCGGTTTCGATTTTTAATTTATATTCACTCACGTATAGAGAATATTTTATCAAGTTTTACTTTAGATAATATTTCTTTTACTTTCTGAGTAACACCAACTAAAGTGAATTGGGCAGATCGATTGGTCGAGGTTGTAAATGCATGCACAAGCATTCCTATTGCCCAGCTTGTTACATAATCCACATTTGAAAGATCTATAACAATAGAATTTACACCTTTGTCTAAACTATTTAGAACGGAATCCTGAAACTCAACTGCCTCGGTTCCTAGAAGTTTATTTTTATTGAATTTAATAACAGTGCCGTCTTCACGATCAATAATATTTATTTCCATACTATTTCCTTTCAAGTTTGTATTAATTACATACTGTAATTACAAAAATATTTTGTGCAATAAAACTGAAATCAATAAAAAATATTATCTAATTTTAATTACAACAAACGTTATATCATCTTCTAGTTCTGCTCCATTTAACCAATGAGATGCTGTGTTTCTTAATTCTTCAATAATCTCATTTACAGATTTGTGTGCTATTGATCTAAACTGCTCTTTTACTCTTTTATAGCCATACTGTTCATTTTGTGAATTTTTTAATTCTGCAAACCCGTCGCTCATCAGTAAAAGTGTATCGCCTATTTCATATCTTATCTCTTTAAGTACATATTGTGTTCCTTTCATTCCACCGAGTGGCAGATTATTGCTTACAAACTCACCCGCCTTTTGAGATTTATTACGGAAGTAAAGCAGCGACGGCATTCCTGCATTTGTGGCAATTAATCTATCTGAATTAATTTGAACTCCAATCAGAGGCATCATCAATCGGCCAAGCTGCATCTCTTTGAGTGAATTGTTTGTGTTTTCAAAAAATTGTTTAAGATCAATACTGTTTCTGTTAGAAATAAAAAATGATTTCATAATTGAAACCATCATTCCGGACATCATACCATGTCCTGTTGCATCACCAACTACAACAGTTAGTGTTCCATTAACATCAACGCTAAAATCATAGTAATCACCACCAACTTCAGTTGCCGTTTTCATATACACTGCAATATCAATATGTGGTAGTTGAGGGAGTTTTTTTGGTAACATTGATAGTTGAAGCTGTCTTGCATCTTCGAGTTCTCTTGTTTTCCGGTCGTTATCAGCTTGAATTATTTTATTCTGTGCTTCTGCCCTTTGTAAATCAAGAAAACGGGTATAGGTTCCATCGAAGACAATAGCAAATCTTTCAAGCAGTTGAATTGTTTCTGCTGAAAGTGGTAAAGGTGACGATAGAGAAATATGTCCTTTCGAGAAGAAGGCAATGGTTATAACACGCCTACCATTGGTATCCGCACTTTGCACTTTAACGCCACTATTTGTATTACGATATTTTAGCCATCCTTTAAGCTTTTCACCGGTAAGGTCGAACACAATAGATTTTTTTTTCTGCTTCCATGCTTTAAATGCCGGTTTAAGTAAGGTAGGTTCTTCTATGCTTAAGTTAAAAGCACGTCTTTCATATTCTCCGCCACCTGCCCAGCTTGTAACTCTAAATTCCATCAATCCCGCGGCTTCATTATAATTACCGATGGTAAGTTGTATTAGTTCTTCTTTACTTATTTTTTTTATCTCCTGGAAAAGAACTGCAGCAGTATCGGATAATTCCTCGCTTCGCTGCATGGCCATCGTTCTGGCACGAACTCTTTCGAGAGCCAGTTCAATCTGTGCTTCTCTTGATTGTGCTTCAGCATTTGAAATATCTATATATCTCTGGTATGATAAAGCAAAAACATTTCTGAATCTTTTAAGAATTTTAATTTGGGAGTCATCGATTGATTTTAAAGTCGAGATGCCAATATCACCGATACCAATTGAGAAGAAATAATAGTAGAGCGCAGTTGCTTTATCTAATCGGGGATCATTAATCTGTCCGGAGTTTCTTCTGAAATCTTTCCATTCTTCAAGCTGGTCTTCTTCTATTACCCCCTGGTAAAAAGCATCTTCAGCACTTCGAATTTGTTTCACATAATCTTGTACTACAGGATGAGAACCGTACTCGATTTTTGTTACTGCACCGCCTGTTAAATCAGAGAAGTCATAATCCATAAAATATTTTTGATTATCGTATTGAATGTGTATAAGAGCATTTCTGATATTATCAAAGCCAAGTTTCTTAAACTCTTTAAATGATACTTCACAGATACTCAATAAATCATCTGATTTATTCATACCCATTGCAACAGCTCGCACTCTTTCCAGTGAAGCTTCAATCTGAGCGTCTCTTGCCTGTGCTTCGGCAATTTCAATATCCAGATACCTTTGATATGCAAGTTCGAACACTTTAAGGAATCGCTTAAATAGATTAATTTCATCGTCGGTTAAAGGGACGTATGTTGAAATTCCAAGTGCAACCGGACCAAGAGAGAACCAATAATAGTTGAGGGAAGAAGCAGTTTCAAGATATTTATCAATAAAAACATTAGTCGTTTTTTGATAAGCAATCCAGTCTTTTACTTCGCTGCCTTTAATGTGAGTAATAAAAGTTTCGCCCTTGCCCTTCATCATTTTTGTTGCAAACTCATTGTGAACTTCATGATTGGTAAATACTGTTTCTGTAATAAAGGTTTTATCGTGTTTTGCATAATATTCATAATTCATATAAGTGCTGCGGTGTTCATAAAAGATTGCGCTCTGAACATTACGAATTTCCTTAACACCCAAAGATTGAAGCTGAAGTGAAATTGTCTTGCACACATCTAGCATATCATCTGGTTTCCTCATTCCCATTGCAATTGTTCGAACCTTTTCTAACGCGCCTTCAATTTCCAGTTCACGATTTTTTTGTTCAAGTTCTTCTAAAGTCTTATTTAAATCTTGAGTTCTTTCGAACACCTGTCGTTCTAATTCTCTGTTTCGTATGATTGTCTGCTCGTTTGTCATATAATCACCCTTCTTCAGTCTGTAATCCGGCACAGAACCATGAACATGCGTGACTAACCATTTACTATTATCTCTTTTTAATAGGGTTGTATTCCTTAGCAACTCCTTAAACATTTCATTATTTATCAATTGACTCCAAACAACTTCGGATTCAACACAAGCAATATTTTCACTTAACATCGTAATATTGGTCCATAAAAATTCAATCTGAAAAGGATCAGGAAATTGCTTTACTCCTTCTTTATTTATGTTCTTGTACTCTGTCTTATTTAAAGCTCTTTCATGCAAACCGCTTCCAATAAAAGTAATGTCTTCGGAACAAAGTGAGAACCTGAGTTCAATATCTCTGCGTGCATAAGATTCCCAAAACAAATTATGCACCCCCATAACTTCCATCTCTATATCTTTAGTTATTTTCATTTGACTCTACTTTACTTTTATCACTACAAACGTAATATCATCATCAGGAGCTTCATTGTTTGTCCAACGATTTCCTGCATTCTTAAGTTCTTCGATTATTTCTTCTGGGTTTTTATCTGCAGTGATTTTATATATCTCCATTACTTTTTCGTAACCAAACATTTCTTTTTCTTTATTGAATAATTCCGGCAGTCCATCACTCATAAGCAATATTGTATCACCCGCATTAACTTCTGTTTCTCTTAATTCATAAGGGAAATCCTGTACAGCTCCTAACGGCAT
>CALLZX010000233.1 GCA_937858935.1 uncultured Ignavibacteriales bacterium
CCAGCAGCTGCCAGAATGTATTGAGCTGTTAAATTTTGATCTGTCGTAACTGCGGTTAAAGAAGCGGAGCCGATTTTGATGGTATTGGCAGCAGGAGCAGATGCTGTGCTGCAATTAGAGGCTGGCGGAGGCGGTTCTTTGTTGCAGGAAGTGAACGAAATGGCACTCAGGACGAGAGATCCTAAGATCAGTTGTTTCAGGTACATGATGTATACGTGTTGTTGGTTCGCAAATTAAACAAAAAGACGATCGTTTTCAAGGATCTGATTTCCTGTCAGATTTCCATTGGCATAATAAATCATTGCTCTTGCAACTTCTGAAGCATGAATGGGTCTCCAGAGTTTTGGAACCAGAAAGCGGAATGGCTCTGAGACTTTCCGGAAAAACAATTCTCCGGCACGAAATTCTTTCCGGTTTCCAAGTAACAATGAGGGGCGCAAAATGAGTAAAACCGGAAATTTCAGATTACTCAGTTCCGCTTCGATTTCCCCTTTGCAGCGGTTATAGAAAATATTCGATTGCCTGTCTGCGCCAAGGGCACTGACATAAATAAATTTTCTGGCACCAGCTTGTTTGACTGCTCTGGCAATAGCAACCGGAATGCTGACTTCAATTTCCCGAAAACGTTCTTGTGTTTTAGCAGTAGCAATCGTCGTGCCAAGTGCACAAAAAACATCATCAAATTTTTTTTCAGGCAAAACTGACGCTGCATTCCAGTCAGGAATGACAGTGATATGCAATTTGGGGTGTTTGATGCCCGGATCTTTTCTGACCCAGAGTTCCACCGATTTATAAATACTGTTCTGTAAAAGTTGCTGTACCAGGGCTTCGCCCACCAACCCCGTTGCACCTGTTACCAATGCAGATTTCATGTTATCCGAGTTGCTGGCAAGATACCGATTTTTTAGTAAAACTGGAAAGAAAACAGAAAGAAATGGCAGTATATCCTGTTTTTTTGCAGATTCAGAATTTTTGACTACATATAAAATTATAAAATTTTTCAAATGAGTTACATTGATTCTTAATTAAATCTATGGAAACTTCACGAGATAATTGTTCATTATGCTTTGTGTGTAAATAAATTTTTTCATTATTTGAGCAACTCTTTACTTGATTAAGAAGATATTCCTTGGGCGATGAAATATTTTCAGGATTACCTTTTATTAATGGTTTTCTTTTTAAATTTAAACATTTTTTTATAGCATCGGGATCACTTAGAAACCATGCTTCAATTTCTTCTTTAGGTATACATATAAAATGAGGTTTTAATGTTATAAATTTAGACTTCAAGTCCCTTTCAAGCTCATCATAATTATTTCTATCTAAATCGTGAACAAGTATTAAAAGATCGCATCCTCGTTTTTCAAGAATACGACAATATGCTTGAGCTTTTCTTTTGATTTTACCACACCCACTTCCTACAAACTTAGCAAAAGACAGCTTTTTATTATTAACAATCCTATTTATAATTATTCGAAAAGACTCATAATCACTATTATCTTCAACAATTAATCCTATTTTTTTTATCTTATTCATTATCAAATCCCCCTTCTTTCCAATATTCACCAAGATTACCTGATGTTCTAAGATAATTTCTCATAGCTTCTAAATCTTCTTCAGACAGATGATTATTTAAAGGTGTAGCAATAGTCCCTTTAGATAATTGCTTATTCACCAACAAAATATTTTCAGGCTCAAGTTGATCAAGTATTAAATCAGAATGTGTGCTAATGATAATCTGTTTATTTTTAGATTGAATTTTAATTAACTCAATTATACTATTTAAAAGTCCATGATGAATACAAACTTCTGGCTCTTCTATAAGCAAAAGTTCACTTTTGTCACTCAAAATATAAAATACTAATGCAAGTGTTTTAAATGTACCTTCTGATAGTTGATTGAGCGTTAAGTCAATATTGTCAATTTTAATTTTAGGGATAATAATTGTCTTATATCTTACATCAGGAGATATTTTACCTCCTTGCTTAACAACGTATGAATTTATAGGCATTTCGTGTTCAAAAAAATCAATACTATCAACCAAAGAAATACCACTTTTATTAACAGTATTTAAATATTGATTAAATCCATCCGAATCTTTTTTATATAACAAATATAGGTCTTGTATAAATTTATCATGTGCTTTGAGATTTCTGTTGGTTCTTGTAGCTCTTGAATCTTCAAACTCAATCGAAATAGGACACTTAGATGGGTCAGCAAACTGTGTTGCTCCATAATAGCTTATACTGTTGAAAAAATTAAAAATTAACCAACCAACACGATCAGATTTATCATTAATTTTGTCAAATAAAGTATTAAATTTATAATAATTAAGAGTCTTCCACTTAGTGGAAGTTTTTTCTTTATTTAATGGTTTTATTTTAATATCAAACGCAAATACTTCATCTATATTTCTATCATCAATAAAGTAGAATATAGTTGCTTTCAATAGATGTATTTCATTTTCTATATTTATATATATAGTAATGGTGGTATCTAAAATTGAATCTTCATCTTGAAAATCATGTTTATAAATACTATATTTTATTTTTTTTAATAATTGTATAGCATTTAAAATATTACTTTTACCTACGCCATTAACTCCAATTAAAACATTTAGATTGGAAATGAGATTAAAACTAGTCTTTAAGCAAGACTTATAGTTTTTAATTTCTATTTTATCAATTTTTATCATTTGGATATAAAAAAATAAAGACCATTGTTATTTTGGCTATTTTTGTTCATGTAGAACAGAACAGTATTCTTGGTATTCATGTAACGAATATACAACCTAAACAAACACAAAACGCCCATTTCTGCAAAAAAATGGGCATTTATAAAGCACT
>CALLZX010000234.1 GCA_937858935.1 uncultured Ignavibacteriales bacterium
AATATAGTTTTATCTGTCTTTTAACTTGACACCAGATTTAACTATTTAATTTATTTTCCATCTTGAACTAAACGCTGCTGATAGCATATCTGATGATTTAGGAAAAAATAGATTTTGCATTGCATTTGTGGCTAGGTGAATTTCAAGAAATCCAAAATCAAAACCCATTCCATAAGTCCAATTAAGTTTTTCAGTTCCGCCCATCTCAACTCCCGTACGAATATTTGGAAACGATTTCCACGGACGCCATTCTGCACCGAAAGAAACTCTGGGATTAGTTGAATTACCAGGCAAATTATTAAATCCTTGATTATAATCAAAAGCAACCAATAATCTTCCTGGAAATCCATCCTCATTATCATCTGAAACTAAAAATGCAGTTCCAAATCTGATTGCGGTAGCCAAACTTGTAACGAATAAATCTATTGGTTCACCAGATCCAAATATTTTATCAAAAACTGAATCACGCTGTGCCTCATTTGTAATATCTGTGACAATTATATCACCCTCTGAAACAAATCTAGCAGTATTTTTATTCCATGTCATTTGTCCGATATCTGTTACGGATGCAGCCACTCTCCATCTATCATTAATCTGCGCGGAAAAACCTAAGTCAAATCCGAATCCCTTTCCAACGGGAGAAGGAAAAATGGAAAGGTTACTTTGTCTATCAACATCTTCAAAATCGTAAACTATTCCAAAATCATCTGATAATGCTGAGTAAGCTAAAAGATTTGCTTCGCCTGATATTGTACCATTGGCGTTTGTTGTTAAATATGTGGTGATGTCTTTTGTTGCAATGTATCCAAACCCCTGATAGTATTTTAATGATAATCCAAATCCAAATTTTTCAAACATTCCGCCACTTAAAAATTCTAATTGTCTTGCATAAGAAAAAGAAAAACTACGCACCCACCAAGCTTCGACCGAAGCATCACTAAAATCATAGACTTTTCCTTCAGTATATGAAAGATCTTTTATTGCTTCTGGAAAATTAAATCTTCCGCCTCCGTAATCACCAACCGAGAAAGCAAATGTTCCAACTTCATTACTCGGGTTTACACTAAAAGAAAATAATGTAATTCCGGCATGAGTATAAAACAAACCACCGTTTTCAAATAATCTATTAATTCTAACTTTATCATCTTCAGTTAATATCTTATCCTCACCACCAATGCCGCCAAAATAATACTGAAAGTCATCATAAGTTAAAAAATCCGTTCCGCTTCTAACACCTGCAGATGGAAATGGTAATGCGGTTGTGAAGTCGAATAATCCCTCTTCAGAAAAAATTAAATTCGCTGGATTAATACCTATAGAAAATATTCCTTCTGAAGTTGCTGTATGTGTTTTACCCAAACCCAGGCTTCTTGCATCTGTAACTCCAGTAGAACCATATTGTGCTGAAACCATAACATTTACTAATAAAAATATTACAGTTATGTAAAAAATATTCTTCATAATGATTTTATTGATTTTAATGTTTTGTTGAGTAGGAATAAGTGAAGGAAAGAAATTAGATTGATAGATTCACTTTTTAAGGTGAATTCTATTCTATTAATATAAAATGGCTTATATGTAAGTTTAATTTTCATGAATCATTTTAGTTTATAAAAACCAGATTCACCTACCTCCAGTTGAATCCAATTACTGACCAATTGACACAATAATTATTCCAACTATTGTTTTGCCTAAAGCGAGTAATTTTAGAGATTAGATTAGCGTAGAGGAAAATATGACTTTTGATTTGTAATATTTACAATAAAAAAGCCGGCTAAAATTAACCGGCTTGACCTAAAATATGATAAGCAAAATTAGTTTACTTTTTCACTACTCTTTGGTGGAACAAAACCAAACATCTGGTTTGGTGCTGAATCAATTTTAATTTCACCAAACTTTGATTCAAACTTATCAATGTTATCCATCAAAGCCTTCATCAACATTTTTGCGTGCTGCGGAGTAGTTATAATTCTGCTGTAAACTTTTGCCTTGGGAACACCGGGAACAATTCGAGTAAAATCGATTATAAATTCTGCCGGCGAATGCGAAATGATTGCAAGATTGGAATAAATTCCTTCAGCTTCTTTTTCGCCAAGCTCAATATTTAGCTGCTGTCCCTGTGGTTGTTTATTTTGATCCATAATTTTTATTATCTCATCTCATCCGCTTTTTTGAAAGCATTATTTGCATCATCCTGCATTCCAAGAACTGAATAAACTCTTCCTAAAAGTTCCCATGTCTGTGAGTTTGCATCTTTCATCTGGACAGCTTTTTCTAAATATGGTAAAGCTGCTTGATACTTTGTTTTATATTCATCAGAAACTTTTCCTTCTTCATCAGATTTTTTATTGAGATAAGTTCCCCATTTAAGATATGTAACGCCTAAATTATATATAGCATTATCATAAGCCGGATCCAATTCAATAGCTTTTTTGAATTGAGTTTCTGCAGCGGCAAAATCGTCTGCACCTAATAAAAGAACGCCATAATTATATCTAATATTTTTATCTTCTGGTTTCGCATCAACAAGTTTTTTGTATTTATCAATAGCTTCATTTCCTCTATCAGCACCAATATAAGCAGTTGATAATGTTACTAACATTTCAGGATCTTCAGGATAATTTTTTAATCCTTCTTCTAGAACTGTGATACTTTTATTAAACTCTGCTTTTGCTTCATCATTTTTACCCTGAGCTTTAAGGTTCGTTCCATTTACATAATAAATCTCACCTAAAAATTTGTATCCATCAAGTGATTTATCACGATCAATTAATTGTTTTAACGGAGCCACTGCAGCTTCATTATCACCTTTGCTTAAATAAACAAATGCAAGATTTTTATACGTGTCTACGGAATCAGGCTCTATATTAAGTGCGGAGTTAAAATCGGAGATCGATTTATCATAATATATTTTTGCACTATCGGGCGAGCTTTGTGCTAAACCGTTACCTTTTTGAAAATAACTTACTCCTCGATTATAGGCTTGTGCCCAAAAATATTTTCTTGAGTCATTGATGTTTTTCTCAAAACTTTTGCTGATCGCCAGTGATTTATCATAACTATCAACCATACCTTCAAAATTTCCCTGTTCTCCCTGAACATAACCTAACAAATAGTAACCTTCATCACTTTTAGGATTCTTTGTAATTTCTTTTTGTAAAACTTCGATAGCTTTATCATAGTTTTTTTGCTGGATATACAATTTAGCACTTGTAATTTCAGTGGAACCACATTGGTATCCAACAAAAATCATACTTAGCATAAGAAATGCAATTACGAGCAATTTTGAGTGTTTCATTTTTTCTCCGATTATAAGTAAAAAATTAATTCCCTTATTTATAGAATTGTAATTTTATTGTTTCAAAGATACAAACATTTTTTAAAATATATAGCCATTTCTTGGGTGTTAATAAACCTATTTAAATTGATTTTACTTGCTTAAAAGGATATTTTTTGGTAACAAAAAAGAGGTTTATTGTGACTACTGAACAAATTATCAAAACAATACCAAAAGTACTTCTTCACGATCATTTAGATGGCGGGCTTAGACCGCAAACTATTATTGATCTTGCAGAAGAACTTCGCTACGATAAACTTCCCACAAAAGATCCAATTGAACTTGCCGAATGGTTTCATCGCGGTGCTAATAAAGGAAATCTTGTTGAGTACTTACAGGGATTTGAACATACCACTGCAGTTATGCAAACTAAAGAAGGATTGGAAAGAATTGCTTATGAAATGATGGAAGATATGTACAACGATGGTGTTGTTTATGTTGAAACAAGATTCGCGCCTGTTTATCATCGAATGAAAGGTTTGTATTATGAAGAGTCTGTTAATGCAGTTCTTGCCGGATTAGAACGCGGCAAAAAAGAATTTGGTGTTGGTTTTGGTTTGATACTTTGCGGGATGCGGAATATGAAAGACACAGTTGATATTGCGGAGCTAGCGGTAAATTTTAGAAACGATGGTGTTGTTGGTTTTGATCTTGCAGGAGAAGAAGGTGGTTATCCACCTAAAAAACATATTGAGGCTTTTCAATATATACAAAGAGCAAACTTTAATATTACAATTCATGCCGGCGAGGCATTTGGTAAAGATTCAATCTGGCAGGCAATACAGTGGTGCGGTGCTCATCGAATAGGGCATGCAACACGATTACTTGAAGATATCGTACTTGACTCACATGGAAATGTTATCAGTTTTGGTGAGCTTGCACAATATGTATTGGATAAAAGAATTCCATTAGAGATCTGTCTTCTATCAAATGTTCACACAGGTGCAGTTGATAAAATAGAAAATCATCCATTTGGAATTTTGTATAAAGAAAAATTCCGTGTTACGCTTAATACAGATGATCGATTGATGAGTGACACAACAATGACAAAAGAATTTTTAACAGCAATCCAATATTTCAATTTAAACTTTGAGGATTTTGAAAAGATTACAATCAATTCAATGAAATCCGCGTTCATACCATATAAAGAAAGATTGCATTATATCTATAATGTAATTAAACCTGGCTATCAGAAAATAAGAGAAAAAATATTATCGTTTAATAATGCTAAAGGAGAAAATGAAAAAACTATTCACTAATTATAATTTTGAGTTCGATAAGAATGAAAAAAAATTATTAACCAATTTTTGCAAACAAGCACTAAAGCAAGTATCTGGCGATAGCAGATTTTTTGCTGAAGAAAAGGTTTTTAATTCTATTATTGAAAAATTAAAACAGGGGGAGGATTCTGTTAAGTTTACTAAAGATGAAAAGATAAGATTAACACATCAGCTTAAACAAAATTCTGAGTTTATGAAAAAAGAAATGAAGAAAAGTTGGTTCTTAAAAAAATGGATTTACAAATCTTTATTTAAACAATACGATAGTTTAATAGAAAAGTATTTTAAGGATTAAGAATGTTAACAGACCATAAAGATATTATTGCCCCAACTGGTACTGAGATTTCTTGCAAAGGCTGGATACAAGAAGCTGCAATGCGTATGCTTATGAACAATCTTCATCCCGATGTTGCAGAAAATCCGGCAGAATTAATTGTTTACGGTGGAAGTGGAAAAGCTGCACGCAATTGGGATGCTTATAAGGCAATTATAAATTCATTAAAGAATTTAGAAAATGATGAAACTCTATTAGTTCAATCTGGCAAACCTGTTGGAATTTTTAAAACACATACAAATGCACCACGAGTAATAATTTCAAACTCTATGCTTGTACCCGATTGGGCAACTTGGGATGAATTCCGTAGACTTGAACAACTTGGATTAACGATGTATGGACAGATGACCGCAGGAAGTTGGATTTACATTGGAACTCAAGGAATTTTGCAAGGCACTTATGAAACATTTGCAGAAGCCGCTAAAAAATATTTTGGCGGATCGCTTAAAGGAAAATTTGTTTTAACAGCAGGTCTAGGTGGAATGGGCGGCGCTCAACCACTTGCCGCAACTTTTAATGGCGCAGCTTTTCTTGGTGTTGATGTTGATCGTTCAAGAATACAAAAAAGAATTGATACCGGTTATACTGATGTAATTACAGATAATCTTGATGAAGCATTAAAGATCGTTCTTGAGGCAAAAGAAAAAGGTGAAGCAATTTCTGT
>CALLZX010000235.1 GCA_937858935.1 uncultured Ignavibacteriales bacterium
CAAATTGCTCAAAGTGTGTATGGAGTTGCCCGATTGAAGTTATTAAGTTTAATAAGAATGGTGTGACGGTTTAGTGAAAAGCGATTACGACATAATAGTAGTCGGTGCTGGCCCTGCGGGAAGTATGGCTGCGCGGTTTGCTGCAGAAGAAGGCGTTTCTGTATTGATGCTTGAAAAAGATCGTGATGTTGGTTATCCTGTTAGATGCGGCGAAGCGATAAGCAAAGCAGGAGTTGAGGAATTTATTCCCAGTGATGATAAATGGATAGCTGCTAAGATTAGTAAGTTTTCTTTTAACGCTCCCGATGGCAGTGAAGCAATAATCGATTTTGGTGATGCTGGTTATGTACTAGAGCGAAGAATTTTTGATTATGAACTTGCACGAACAGCCGCAGAAGCAGGAGCAGAAATTTTAACTCGTGCTTATGTTAATGGTTTGCTGTTTGATGCTGGAAAAGTGAGCGGAGTAAAGTACGAAATCAACGGTGAGGCAAAAGAAGTAAAAGCTAAAGTTGTAATTGCTGCAGATGGAGTTGAATCTCGCGTTGGGCGCTGGGCAGGACTTGAAACACACATTGATTTTCGTGATATGGAAAGTGCGGTGCAAATTACTGCGGCAAACATTCCTGTTGATCAGAATACACTTTACTTTTATTTTGGGAAAGATGTTGCACCAAACGGATACTTCTGGGTTTTTCCTAAGGGACACAATAAAGCAAACATAGGACTTGGTGTAAGCGGATTGATCGGAAAGAAAAAATCTGCACAATCTTTTCTTGATGATTTTATGAGCAAGCATTATCCAAACGCTCCTGTACTTACAAAAATTGCTGGAGGAGTCCCTTGTTCAATTACACTTGATAAAATTTCCGGTCCTGGAATAATGTTAGTTGGTGATGCTGCGCGACAAGTTAATCCTTTAAGCGGAGGTGGAATAGCAAGTGGGATGATTGGCGGAAAAATTGCAGGAACAATTGCTGGTGAGGCAATTAAACAAAATAAAATTGACCACATCTTAACCTATGATAAAGCATGGCAGGACAGGCTTGGTAAACGCCACGAAACTTTTAACAGGATTAAAGAAGGCATATACAATTTTTCTGATGATAAGTTTAACAGCATTGCACATTCAATTCTAAAAATTCCTATCGAAAAAAGAACACTTGGCAAAGTGTTTACCACTGCATTAATGAACAATCCATCTTTGCTTGTTGATATTGCAAAGGTGTTTGTGGTTTAGCAAATAAATTCTAATTGACATTGCGGATCTGATTTCTTACATTAAAATCACATTTTATAAGGGGTTCTTATGAGAACTTTAATTTTATTTTTCGTCATTATTTTATCTTCACTAGCTCAACTAAATGCTCAATGGCAAATTGTAAATCCTTTTGGCACTCCTCTTCCCGGGGTTAGCTTCCTGTCCCTAGACTTCGTTGATCCATTAAACGGTTGGGTGTCAACAAATACAGGTAAGATAATCCACACAAGTGATGGTGGCAAAACATGGTCGACTCAAACTACCGGGATTACTGTCAAAATAAAAAAAATCAGATTTGTTGATGCATTGAATGGATGGGCAGTCTGTGATTCCGGCAAAATCATTCATACCGTTGATGGTGGTATTAACTGGGAAATACAATTTGATGAGCCTAACTTTGCAACTGGAAAAATGTGTGCTATAAACCCTAGTATTTGCTGGATTACTGGAAAGTGGTTACAAGAGCAAGTTTTTCTAAAAACTCTTGATGGTGGTATTAACTGGGAAGTAATCAATCCCCCCAATATAGGGAGCGCTAGCTTAGATGAAGTTGTATTTATTAATCAAAATAGAGGTTGGTTTACAGTTGTTTATTATTCAGGAGGTAGTATGGGATCGGGCATTTTCTCAACTACAAACGGAGGTAACACCTGGAGTTTGCAATTTTCTTATAACAGTCTATCAACAGATATATTTTTTTTAGATGAAAATTTTGGATGGTTGGGAGGGTTACAATATTTATACAAGACAGTTAATGGAACAAATTGGACCAATATATATAATATTTATATAGGACATATTCATTTTATAGATCAAAACGTTGGGTGGGTGGTTCACAAATTCCCTCTAAATGGCAATGA
>CALLZX010000236.1 GCA_937858935.1 uncultured Ignavibacteriales bacterium
AGGAATTAATCTAATCGATACCGCACGAGGATATTATGCAAGTGAAGAACGAATTGGTAAATATATTTCTCATAGAAGAAAAGAATTTATTCTTTCCACAAAAGTTGGATATGGTATTGAAGGATACCCTGATTGGAGTTATGATATTATTCTTGCAGGAGTTGATAACGCTTTGCGAGTAATGAAAACTGATCACATAGATATTGTTCATCTGCATTCCTGTGATTTAAATACTTTACAGCGCGGAGAGGTGATCGAAGCACTTTATAAAACCATTGAGCAGGGAAAAGTTAGAGTTACAGCTTACTCAGGTGAAAACGAAGAATTAAAATTTGCTGTTGATTCAAATTCATTTGGAAGCGTACAAACATCAATAAACATTTGCGATCAGATTGATCTTGATGGTTCTATTAAATTTGCTAAGGAAAAGGGAATGGGTGTAATTGCAAAACGTCCTATTGCAAATGCACCGTGGAGATTTTCCGAAAGACCAGTTGGACACTATTGCGAAGAATATTGGCACCGATGGAAAACAATGAATTTACCTGAACAGAAAAACTGGCTGGATACTTTTTTACGTTTTACTGTTTTTGCAAATGGAGTTGATTCCGCGATTGTTGGAACAACAAATATTAAACATTTAAAATCCAACATTAAAATTATTGAACAAGGTCCGCTTGATGATGAACTTAATAATTTGATTTTAGAAAGATTTAAAACACACAATCAAAACTGGCGTGGAGAAGTCTAACTGTATTTGTCCATTGTCATCCTGAGCGAAGTTGAAGGATGACCGTTTCCCAAGATTTAGTTAAAGTCACACTTCGACTTCGCTTAGTGTGACAGTTGTTTTTTTCTTTGGAGTTCACGGTCCACTGTGACTAAAATAATGCTCAAGAAATTGTTGTCCCGGAATGGTCCGTGACAACTGATACACACCAAATCCTTCAATAATTGCTAACTGTCAATACCTTCTCACAAATAGGAATAGCCCTTCTTTTTAGCTTCCTAAATCTGATAATTAAACCCCAAAAAACAGCTTTAAATCGATTTAAGTGACAATAGCAAATGGCACTAAGATTGAGATTTTTGTAACAATTAAAAGCATTCTCATATCCGAAAGAGAGAAAAAAATGATCAAAGGAACTATTAAAGTTGATGGCAAAATTTGTAAAGGCTGTGAACTTTGCATCGTTGCCTGCCCGCAGGATGCTCTTGCACTCTCAGCAAATTTTAATGATAAAGGTTACCGCTTTGTGGAATTGATAAACAATGTTTGTACAGGTTGTGCAAACTGTGCGCTTGTTTGTCCCGAAGCAGCAATAGAAGTTTATCGCGAACCAAAGCCTGCTAAAAAAGTTCAGGCTTAAGTTTAATTAATTACAAAAAGGTTTTTATGGAAAATAAAGTAAAACGAACTGGTGAAGCAAAATTAATGAAAGGTAACGAAGCATTTGCTGAAGCTGCAATCCGTGCAGATATAGATGCATACTTCGGTTATCCAATCACTCCGCAATCAGAAGTGCTGGAATATCTTGAAAGAGAAATTCCTAACAGGCACGGTTTGGTTTTGCAGGCAGAAAGCGAAGTTGCTTCAATCAATATGGTTTACGGTGCCGCAGGTGCCGGCGCTAGAGTGATGACTTCATCTTCATCACCGGGAATAAGTTTAATGCAGGAAGGAATATCATACATTGCAGCAGCGCAGCTTCCCTGCTTAATTGCAAATGTTGTTCGCGGAGGTCCAGGTCTCGGAACAATTCAACCTTCACAAGGTGATTATTTTCAGGCCACAAAGGGAGGTGGTCATGGTGATTATCACCTTATTGTTTTAGCTCCATCTTCCGTTCAGGAAATGGCAGATTTTGTTTTTGATGGCTTTAGATTAGCTGAAAAATATCGCAACCCTGTTATGATTCTTTCAGATGGCGCGCTTGGCCAGATGATGGAAAAAGTTATTCTGCCTGAAGAAGGATCGCTGCCTAAAACTGTGCCTGCCTGGGCAACAACAGGAAAGAAAAAAGACAGACAGCATAATGTTATCACTTCTCTTTTCATTCAGCCTGAAGAAATGGAACAGGTAAATCTTCGCTTGCAGGAAAAATATAAAGCAATACAAAGTGAAGTTAGATATGAAGAAATTCAGACCGAAGACGCAGAAATACTTTTAGTTGCTTTTGGATTATCATCGCGAATTTGCCAGAAGACAGTTGATCTTGCCCGTGAAAAAGGAATTAAAGTTGGATTGCTAAGACCGATAACTGTTTATCCTTATCCTTATGCAAGATTAAAAGAATTAGCTAACCAGGTTGAGTTTATGTTAACTGTTGAAATGAATGCAGGACAAATGGTTGAAGATGTTCGTCTTGCCGTTGAAGGAAAAGTTCCTGTTCATTTTATAGGCAGAATGGGCGGAATGATTTTATCTCCTGAAGATATTCTTCATAAGCTGGAATCAGTGCACGAATCACATAATGCAGTTAATGTTTAGGAGAAAATGAAATGAACGAAAAATTATATTTAGAAGATGAAGAAAATTTAGGAACACAGGTTGATGAAAGCTACGATCAGGTTTATTGTAAGCCGAGCACATTAACTGATGTTCCGTTTCACTACTGCCCGGGATGCGGACATAGCGTTGTTCACAAAGTTTTGATGGAAGTGATTGCTGAACTTGGAATACAGGAAGAAACAATTGGTGT
>CALLZX010000237.1 GCA_937858935.1 uncultured Ignavibacteriales bacterium
CATGAATCCATTTTCCAGTAACTAAATCTGCTCCAGGAATTCCCGGTCGTTCAGCAGTAACATTCGTTACAACTTTAAACCTTAATTCGTTATTACCTCTATCTTCATACAGCACAAACTGATCTCCTTCAGCATCAAATAAAGGCCCAAATGGCTGTAATAATTGACTTGGTAAATATGTCAATTTAGTCCAAACTGAAACCGTAACCCCACCGCCATTGAAATTAAATGATGGTGAGCTTTGAAACTGCACAAAATCATCAACTCCATCAAACTCCATTGAATTACCTAGATAACCTGACGTTATTACAGCACCATTTTTCACTACACCATTGTTTGCATTTAATGAAGCATCATATATAACTGTATCAGACCCAACAATCGTGTAATCATCAAGGCTGTAACAAGCAATGACATCTGCTGTAATATTTTTATGTGTAAATGTCATTGATGCATTTAACATCACATTAGGAATAATAGCTCTGTCTTTAACATTACTTATCATCAAAGTGTAAGTGTTATCTAACAAACCGGAAGTTTTTAAGAGCACAGTTTTTTCATCCAGCATTAATTCTGCACTTAGAACTGATACACCATTGTTGATACTATAATTCGTTAACAATTCTGCCGATGCTTCTTCCACTCTCTCACTAAATTCAGTATAAATTGTAAAAGTATCTTTCTCAGAAGTAACAAATGATACAACTGGTTTAGTAACGTCAGCATTTGTTGTTGCTGAAACTTCGTTACTGTAATTAGTGCTGTTTAATCCTGCACCATTTAATGCTTTTATTCTGTAATAAAACGTTTCATTTTCTGTTAAAGTATAATCAACATATTCTGTGGTATCACCAACCGTTACATATAGGGTTATTGGGTTGGGAATTATATCTCTATAAATCTCATAACCAGTTATTCCACTTTCAGGATCTTCAGATGACTGCCAATCTATAGAAATATCCGTTTCACCAGTCGTAATTGCAGAATTTATGATAACATCAGCAGGTGCAGTTGAATCTGTAACAGCAACTAGCACTTGTGGAAAGTTTGTTGTAATTCCATCGATTCCAAGAGCAATTAGGGCTAACATCTGGCTACCTGTGTTAATAGTCCACCCATTAAACAATACATTTTTTGAATGTGCGTAATCTATTAATGCTTGTGTGATTGTGCCACCGCTGCCAACCCATTCTCCATTTATCAAAGCAACCTGATCTATCATCGCATTTGTTATTGTGCCGAAAAGTTGAATATCAATTGAAGCATCCAGAGATCTGCATTGTGCTATCTGTGAATATGTAAAACTTGATACGATTACCCGGCTCTGCATACCATATGCTTGAATCATTGCGATTACTTTAGGGACTATTGTTGCGTCTGTTGTTTTTATTTCAGCAACAATATCTACTATTCCATTGGCTTTGGAAAGTTCCAAGGCTTCAGAAAAAGTTGGAATTTTTTCACCTGCAAAATCAGGGCTAAACCAAGAGCCAGCATCAAGTAAACGAAGCTGAGCATAAGTCATTGAACTAACTGAACCACTTCCATTTGTTGTCCTATCAACAGTCGCATCATGCATAATCATCATTGAATCATCACTGGAAAGTTGGATATCCAGTTCAAAATAATCTGCCCCTGTTTCTATTGCTTTAATCCAGGCTGAATAAGTGTTTTCAGGCGCTAACGAGGAACATCCTCTATGTGCAATATTTTGCACTTGAGCATTGTTATAAATGCTGAAGATAATCATCATAGAAAAAGCAATTAAGTTTGTTTTAATTTTCATAGTAATCTCCTTTTGGGGATAATAAGACTGCATATAGAAATAAATGAAATAATTACATAACAACTTTTGTCTAAATTAAGTTACTATTCTTCTGAAGAATACATCGTAAAGTAAATTATTGTGATGGTTTATCACAATCGCATGTTCGTGGTATCTGGAAAGCCAATTAAAGATTTAAGCAATGAGAATTGAAAATGAGGTGATTCTATATATTCTTAAAGAGTTTAATTTAAAATACATTATTATAATTATTACTACTGATTATAATATATTTTCTTTATAGACTTTTGAAACTGCACCCGAAATTGTGTTTACGTGGAGTTTATTATAAATATTCTTTAAATGAGTATTAACTGTATGAAAACTTAGAAAAAGTTTGTCTGCTATCTGCTGTTTTGTTAAACCAGAAACAATTTGCTGAAGGATTTCTTTTTCACGCTCAGTTAAACCATAGTCCGATTTTTTCTTTTTAAACTGCGCAAATAATTCAAGCACTTTATGCGCAATTTTCATATTCATCGGAGCTCCGCCTGCCAGTACTTCTTTAATGGATTCTATAATTTTTTCTGGAGAAGAATCCTTTAATAGATACCCTGAAGCTCCAGCGCACAAGGCATCAAAAACTTTATCATTGTCATCATAAATTGTAAGAATTAATATTTGTGTTTCTGGAGAAAGCGCTTTAAATTTTTCAATTCCCTGTATGCCGCTTATACCAGGTAGACCAATGTCCAGTAAAATCACCTCAGGCGAAATATCTTTTGAAAGAACCTCAAGTGCATCTTCACAGGAAACAAATGCATGAGGGCAATGTAATCCCTCAGTCCCGTTTATAAGCCCGGCTAAAGATTTTCTATACCTGATATTATCTTCTACCAGCCAAATATTTATTGATTTATGTTCCGTATGTGTTGCTTTTTTCAAATTCTAATCACGATTAAATTGTTAAAATTATATTTTGATTACCATACCACGTTCGAGGCATTTATAAATTAAAAAGATTTTTATCTAATCATAATTTCATCACATTTTTGCTTTCACATCCAAAGTAATTGATGTTCCTCTATTTATTTCACTTTCTATTAATAACTTACCTTTTATCTTTTCAGCTCTCTTCATCATACTTAGAACACCGGTATTCTTTTTTACGCCATTAACATCAAATCCTTCCCCCTCATCAATAACTTTCAAAATTAATTGATCCGATAGACCTTTTATATCAACAGAACATTTATTTGCTTTTGAATGTCTTATAACATTTGTTAATGCTTCTTTGTAGATGAGAAAAATATTTCTGCGCTGTTCAAGAGAAAAAAGATCAAAACGGATACCAGGCGTTGAATTGAAACTCCATTGCATACCGACTAACAACCTTGCTGCTGTTTCCCGCATTTTAAATATTATGTCTTCACCTTCATCATTTTTAGGATTGATGAACCAAATAATATCCCGCATCGCATCAAGTGTTTGTGAAGCTGTTTTACTTATATCCGACGAAAGTTCAAGTTCACTTTCTGATAATGAATTACTTTTCATAAGAAGCTGACCATCAACACAGATGCTGCTTAGATTACTTCCAATTTCATCATGTAAATCGCTGGCTATATCATAACGAATTCTTTCTATTTTCAGTAATTGATTGACCCTGAACTTGTAAATCATAAATCCTACAAATACAAGGGCTAAGCCCAAAATAATTTTAAACCACCAGGTCATCCACCATGCCGGTTTGATTATTATTGAAAGCACGATTGGATCAGTCCAAATATTATCCGCATTACTGGCTTTTACTAAAAACCTATAATTACCATATTCAATATCAGTGTAATATGCAGTAGTTCTGGATTCGGCTTGTATCCAATTAGGATCAATTCCTTCTAGCATATACGAGTATTTGTGTTTGTGTGCCGGCGCCATATCCAATGAAGCAAACTCAATTGAAAAAAAGTTTTGATTGTACTGCAGAACAATTTCCTTTGTTGCCGGCAACGATTGAGGCAATGTTGCTTCTTTATCAAATACTTTAAATGATGTAAAAGCAATTGATGATTTATTTGTATCTAAAGAAATTAGCTCCGGAAAAAAAGAAATAAATCCATAATCTCCACCAAAATACATTTTGCCAGAATGATCCTTATAACTGGCATGCCAATTAAAAAGATTACTAATAATTCCATCTGATTGATCGTATATTCTAAATGATTCCGTTGAAGGATTAAATTTGGCTAACCCTTTCATTGTGCTGATCCATAAATTCCCTTTCTCATCTTCAAGGATACCAAAAACTACATCATTGGGTAAACCATTCCGCGTTGTATAACGAACAAATTTTCCTGATAATTTATCAAACTTATTAAACCCACCGCTATGCGTTCCTAACCAGATATAACCCTTCGAGTCTTCGTAAATCGATGAAACTTTACTTGCACTTATGCTGTTCTGATTATCAGAATTTGGAAAGTAATGATATAAAACCTGAGAATTGGTATCATATCTAAAAAGACCATCTAACCATGTTCCAATCCATATCTCTCCGTTTTTATCCTCAAACAAAGAATTTACAGATATAATATCTGGAAGTTTTATGGAATCATTTTTAATAATTGGTTTGTAATTATAAAATTTCTCACTTTTACGATCTAATATTTGCAGCCCATCATTTGTACCGATTAATAGTTCACCATTCCTTGTTTCTAATATCTGCTGAACCCAATCAGATTTAATGCTTGTGGAGTTATTAGGATTATGTCTGTAGATTTTAATTTTTTTAGTCTTTGGATCAAATCGATTTAATCCGCCGTATGAAGTTCCTATCCAGAGAATTCCATATTTATCTTCGTATAATGCAACAATATCATTTACAGAGAGTGAGTTTGGATTGCCTGGTATACTTTTAAAGTGAGTAATAGAATTATCTGCTAAATTAATCCTGTCAAATCCACCCCCGCCATAACCTACCCAAAGACTATTTTCTTTTCCACCAATAATACTGCTTACAACTTTTCCCCCAAGTGTGTTTTTTCTTCCTGATAGAAAGCGATATTGTATAAATTCTTTAGTGGAAGACAGTTTACTTATTCCCTCTTCGGTCCCTATCCAAATATTATTACTCCGGTCTTCATATAACCATCTTATTCTATTTGAAATAAGAGAATTAGGATCATCATCTGCCCTTTCGAGCAGAACATACTGCATTTTTTCATTCTGATCTTTTTGAAAAAGATATAACCCCATATAGTTATAAGTTCCGGCCCACATATTACCATCATGATCTTTAATTACTTGTCTGAACATCATCGGCAGGTCGTTTTGTAAATTTGCAGGAGCAAAAAGATTATGTGTTATCTTTTTCGTTTTTAAATCAAAGTTATCCACACCAGTAGCAGTACTGAGTAGTAAATTTTTATTTGAGTCGTTGAATACATCCCAAACATAATTATTGGAAATTGAATTATCATCGTGCGGAATGTTTTTGAACTGGATGAATGATTGTTTTTCAATATTAAATTGGAAAAGTCCACTGCTCAATGTCCCAATCCATAGATTCTTATCAGCATCTTGAGTTATTGAGGTTATATTGTCATCAGGAAAATAATTTTTGCCGGAAAACTTTTTTCGATAAGCTGAGATCTTTTTTGTTTTGGGATCTAGCTTAATAAAACCGCTATTTGTTGTGCCGTACCAGATAATATTGGCATCATCCTCATATAAACATTGAATATAATCATCGTCTTTTGATTCATCGTCAAAGCGTATAAAAGTTTCATCAAATTTATCAAACTTACATAAACCTCCACCCCAAGTACCCACCCAAAAAGTTCCGTCTTTACTTTCCAATAAAGACATTACATAATTTTCCGGTAGAGAATTTTTCTTTGAAGGATTGTTTTTATAAACTTTAAAATTCTGTCCATCATATCTATTTAGTCCGTCCTTTGTAGCAATCCACAAAAATCCGTCGCTCGTTTGAAGAATGCAATTGATTGAATTGTTTGATAATCCATCATCAATTGTAAGGTTCTCAAATCTTAAGGAGCGATATTGCGGATATATGGATAGGAAGACAGAAGAGAAGAATACAAAGAAAACAAAAACTATTTTTAAGATATGCAACATGAAAATTCACACATAGAATATTCCTAAAATCTACACGTTTCTGGTCGAAGAAGAGCAAGCGTTTTAAATTTTAACACTTGCTCTATATGTTTTTCTAATAACCCAAAACTATTTAAGGTAAACCATTTTCTTTACTGAAAAATAATCATTCGCTTCTAACTTATAAAAATATACTCCACTGGATAAATTTAGTTCACCCGCATTTAATTCTATTTCATTTTTCCCAGCACTTTTAAATTCGTTCACAACTAGTCCAACTTCGTTTCCTAAAATATCATAAACTTTTAATTTTACATTTGATGCTTGCGGTAAATTAAAAACTATTTTAGTCTCAGGATTGAAGGGATTTGGAAAGTTTTGTTCAAGTAAAAATTCTGAAGGAATAAATCCTGTTTCTTCATCAACATCAGTTACTGTACCGCCCAAATTATAAAACGGCAGGTACCCGGTTTTTAAATTAGAAGCGACTGGTTTTGCCGTAACTCTATCCATTCCATATAAACCCATACTCTGGTACCCACCCGGATGCTGATGTGAATACCAATCAAAAATACACCACCACGTAACACCCATTAGAGCACCGCCTGGATTAATCGTTCCATTCGAATTTAAAGCTGCATGAGATTTGAAAGCCAAAAAGGTAAAATCAAATACATCTTTCTGCTTTTGTGTAGTTGTACCATCTTCCGAAGACCAATAACCAAATTCAGTATCCAGAATTGGCTTTCCTGGCAGATTTGTTTTTACGTTGTTAAGAAAATTAAAAGTACCTGTAAAGTAAGTTGAGCCATGAAAAACTCCAAAGTACATCGTCCAGCCCATAACATCACAGGCAAGTTGTGAATCATCTGTTGATCCTGGTCTATCGGCGGCGGCTGATTGAGTAACAAATCTTCCATCCGGATAATTTGTATCCAGATCCTGATTAACTCTATCAATAAAGATTTTTCTGTTCGGCACATCAAGACACTCGTTTACAGTACTCCACATAAATATTGAAGGACGATTATAATCTTTGAATACCATTTCGCGGAACATTTGTTCGTGTATGTGTCTTACATTATTCTGAATATTCCAGGCGGCTTCAGTATCAAACCACCAAACTGGGATTTCTTCTATGATAGCAATTCCTAACCTATCTGCCAGTAAATAGGTTTGAAGATGATTAGGATAGTGAGCAGTTCTTAATGATGTAGCATTAACGCTTTTCACTTTAAGCATATCAGAATAGATCGAATCAATGGGAATGCTTCTTCCTAAAACTGGATGATCTTCATGTCTGGCTACTCCAGTTAAAAAAACAGTCTCATTATTAAGATAAAACTTATCGCCGGTTACCTCCAATTTTCTTATTCCAAACTGAGTATAATATTCATCAACAACATTTCCATCAACTGTTAACTTAACTTTCATTACATACAAATTCGGATTCTTCATCGACCATAATTTTGGGCTCTCAATGCTAAGATTTGTTTGCCAGACACTAACACTATCACCTAAAACAGAAATTGAATTGTTAGTAACTCCAGAAACAGGCACCTGGACTCCGACTATTTCATCTGCTGATTCTGAATTAAAATTATTTTCATTAATATCAGCCTCAAAAACTTCAACATCAACAGTAATGTTTTTTGTAAGATCAAGATCATTTGAGATAACAACTGAAGTTTGAAAATCTCCATTTACGTTTTGCGGAACTATGTTGGTTCTTAAAACTGAAACTGAATGAGAAAATTCAAGATAAACATCGTGAATTATTCCTGTATAGTTAAACCAATCGCAGGCAGTATAGGGGACAATATCATTTCTCGTATTCCAAACAGGATTATCAACTCTAACAACAATAATATTTTCACCATTATAGTTTAGCGCTGATGTAACATCGAATGCAAATGGCGTGTATCCTCCCTCATGATAACCAAGGTAAACATCATTTAACCAAACATCTGCAACATAATTAACAGAATAGAACATAAGTTTTACAAATGTATCTGTTTGCGATGCCGAAACATTAAATTTCTTTCGATACCAGACTCCATCCTGATAGTATTCAGGAACATCCGGATAAGTATTCATTGTGTTTTCAACAGCTGGTAATGTTTTAGTATCCCAACCGCTGTCATCATAAATATAGAGATGTCTGTTTGCAGCTTCTGTAATTAAATTTAGATAACCATCAGTATCTCTTTTATCCAATGTAATATTGTCATCAGCTACAAATCTTTGTTTTTTCCAATCACCTTTTAGATTTAGAATTGTTCGATTCTGTTTTTCAAAAGACGGGACAACCATTCCATTTTGATATGGTATTTTAACTCCGTTAACTTCTATTAATGAAAGTGTCGCATCAAGAGTTGCTGTTTGTGGATATAACAATGCAGTTGTGAAAACAAATAATAATAATATCCATACATATTCAAGTTTTGTTAGTGCTTTAATCATACAGTGCTCTTTAAATTTTATTTTAGATTAATGTTATAGTGACAACAATAATGCCGCTCGATTTAATATTCAATGTTTTATTACAAATATTTTTTTTAACGATCACACAAACTGAATTATATTTTTTTATTAAAGTAATAATCTAACTCCACAATTATTAAAAGTAATAATAATTATGATTCGTTTTTCTTAAGTCCTAACTCCTTTGCCATTCTGTAATAATTTGGCGGAGCTAATCCAAGTTTTTTTGCGGCGTCAGTATCGGAATCAGAATTAATTCTTACAAACTTAAAATATCTTTCACGTAAAACTTTTTCCATATCTTTTAATGGAAGAATATTTTCAGTATTAAAAATATCTCCAAAGCCAAATTCGTTTGCTTCAGGAATTGTTTCCTGAATTCCAAGTGCACGTTTTGCTAATAAGGGAGTTATCCTTCCTTCAGAACTGAAAAGCATTCTCTGAACAACGTTTTTTAATTCTCTTACATTGCCCGGCCACTCATAATTCATAAATACTTTCATTGTCTCTTCAGGAATCTCAGGTTTATCCTTGCCCATATCTATACTAATGCTAGATAAAAAATATTCAATCAATAATGGAATATCTGTTACGCGTTTTTTAAGATCAGGTACAAAGATCGGTAGTACATTCAATCTGTAATAAAGATCTTCCCTGAATCTTTTTTCCTTTACTTCTTCTTCAACATTCCTGTTTGTTGCTGCGATTATTCGAACATCGACTTTTATTTTTTCAGTTCGCCCGATCTTTTCAATTTCACCTTCCTGTATTACACGAAGTAATTTTACCTGTGCAGGTAAAGGCAATTCTGTAATCTCATCTAAAAAGATTGTTCCGTGATTTGCAATTTCAAATAATCCAAGTTTCTTTTTATCTGCACCGGTAAATGCACCTTTTTCATATCCAAATAATTCACTTTCAACTAACTGGCTTGGTAAACTGCCGCAGTTTATTATTACAAAGTTTTCATATTTGCGATCGCTTGTATAATGAATATTGAATGCAACCAGTTCTTTACCGGTTCCGGATGAACCTCTGATAAGTGTGTTAACATTGCTCTGCGCAAACTTTTTAATTTCTCCTTTTAGCTCAGTCATTATCGGAGATTCACCGACAATTTTTTTCTGTAATAAAGTGTCTTCAACATTTTTATGAAGCTTTTGGTAGGATCTAAATCTCTCGCGCTCAAGCAAGCATTTCTCGTGGGCGTTGAAAATACTCATAATAAAATCAGTCGGCTGATAAATAAACTCTTCAATATCACCCGGATACTTTGTGCAGTACCAAAATGCTCCTGCCTTAATAAGCTTATTTGCAAAGTTATAATCAGTAAGATTGATCGTCATTTTTGTTATTACAATTATCTGAACAGAAGTATCGATCTCTTTAATTTTTGTTATCAGATTCTCACCCATTAAACCGCCAGCAATCTGATAATCCATTATCACAACATCGAACTTGCCTTTTTTACTTTGAAGTAATTCGAGAGCAGCCATTCCGTTTGAAACGATATCAAGAACTTTGATTCGTTCCTCGAAAGGTTTTACTGTATTCATAACTCTTCTTACATCATAGTCTTCATCTTCAATCAGAAGCAGATTTATTTTTTTACCATCAAATATCATTTCACATTTTCCGTTTAATTAGAGATTGTTATTGTAAACCGGCATCCGCCTTCATTTATATTTTCAGCATCAATATCCCATCCGCATCTTTTGGATATTTCATAAGCAATGTAACATCCATAACCTGAGTTTTGCAAACCGGTTTCCTTAGTTGAAACATTTTCAAGAAAGATATTCTTTATTCCATTTTCATTACTATTTAAAAGTTCTTTCTTTATTCCAATGCCATTGTCTTCAATAATTATATATGATTTATTGTTCTGTTCATCAAATTTAGTTTTGCATTTTAT
>CALLZX010000238.1 GCA_937858935.1 uncultured Ignavibacteriales bacterium
ACAACAATGACCAATAGTGGTACTGGTAGTTTTTATAGAAGCACTGATTTTGGTGCTACTTTTACAAGTACTAATTCATTTGCAACACAATCGCTTCCGGGTATGATGGTTGCTGTTGGTCCTGATACAAATGGCACAACCGATGTACCGGGTGGTTGTGTTTATGTTGTAACTAATTCAGGCAGCTCTTTTGCTTCCACTTACACTTTTTACGTCTCTACCAATGGCGGAACTTCATTTACTTTAAAGTCCGCGCAAAATTTTTCAGGTTATGTCGGTACAAACGTTGGTGGTAGAAATTCAGTGCAGAATATGAGAACAAGACCTTATCCATTTATTACTGCTGATAACAGTTACGGTCCTCATAGAGGCAGGTTATATTTAGTTTACGCTTCTAATACTCCTGCTGGTGATGGAAACAAACCTGATATCTTCTGCAGATATTCTGATAATCAAGGAACAAGTTGGTCTGCAGCTATTAGAATAAATGATGATTTAAATACTACTTCAAATCATCAGTGGCATCCTTCAATCTGGTGTGATAAAACATCGGGAAGATTATTCGCAAAATGGATGGACACACGCGATACACCTACAAGCGATAGCGCTCATATCTATGCTAGTTATTCTGATGATGGTGGCTTGACCTGGGTTCCAAATCAAAGAATAACAACAGCTAAAATGAAAATTGACTGTTCTACTTGCGGCGGCGGCGGTACACCAAGATATCAAGGTGATTACGATGCTATTACAGCAATTGATAACCAGGCGCTTATGGTCTGGACAGATTTCAGACAGGGAACATTTGGCAGTTATGTTGGTTTCTTCCCCGATTATGCGATGCAAGTTGCCCCCGCTGTTGATAGTCTTGGCGGTGATGCTGACTCAGTTTATTATAATATAGCTGTTCCAAGCGTTAAACTTTATGATGATAAGGTAACATTTTCTGCAACATTCACACCCACACCAGCTAACGGAACAATTTCTGTAGAATTTCCTGATGGAGATACTCTATCAACTTTTCCTGGTAGTGTTCTTATGAAAATTAAAACTACCGGCGGAGTTTCAGTTGGTAATTACACAATTACAATTACAGGTAAAGGTCCAAATGGAACACCAGTTCATAAAAGAAATGTAACATTGGTTGTTGGTCTGGTTATCCCTGTTGAACTTACGGCATTTAATGCTTCGGTAAACAAGAATGATGTTGTTCTTAACTGGACTACAGCAACAGAACTTAATAATCTTGGCTTCGAAATTCAAAGAAGAGCCGGTAATGGAGATTATACTTCTTTAGGATTTATCAATGGAAAGGGAACAACAACTGAAATGAATGATTATTCATTTACAGATAAAACAGTTGACGCCGGAACTTATACATACAGACTTATGCAAAAAGATTTTGATGGTACATTTGCATACTCTCAGGAAGTTGAAGTTGATATAGATTTACCATTGGATTATTCGCTTGATCAAAATTATCCTAATCCATTTAACCCGACTACAACTATTCGTTATGCAGTACCAGAAGATAACTTTGTAAGCATAAAATTATATGATGTACTTGGTAACGAAGTTATTACTCTTGTTAACGAACAAAAACAAGCAGGCAGATATGAAATGTTATTTAATGCATCAAATATCGCAAGCGGTGTTTACTATTACCAGATTAACTCAGGGAACTTTACACAAACAAGAAAACTTATGTTGATGAAATAATTTGTTGTCATCCTGAGCGGAGACGAAGGATGAACCCTCTTTGTTTATTTAAGGCACGAGCAATCGTGCCTTTTTTTATCCCCAGTTTTATATCTACTATCATAACCTTATTTTTAAGCCATTAAATTATATTCACATTAAACAGATACAATTATGTTAGAATACTTTCAATTCGATAACAAAAAAGTTACTTCAGAAGAGTGGGATGAATTTGTTGAACAATCTGACAATGGCACTATGTTCAGTAAGCGGAAGTTCCTTTCATACCACGCAAAAGATAAATTCAATGATAAATCTATCTACATCACAAAAGATGGAAAACTTCATTCAGTTTTTACAGCAGCTTTAATTGAGAGAGAGGGAAAGAAAATTCTTTCATCACATCCCGGTGCCTCTTACGGTGGATTTGTATACAACAGCGAATTAAATTTTAAAGAAGCTCACGATCTTGTCGATATAATGCACGAACACGCAAAATCTCTCAAAGCAGATCGCATTCAGTTAACTTTAGCCCCTATAATCTATCAAACAAAATATTCAAACTATCTTGATTTTGCTTTTGTGCGAAATGGATTTCAATATCTAAAAAGAGAAGTATCAAGTGTTGTTCAATTAGATTTTGAACCTGATCAACTGCTAAACACCTACCGCGCAGAAGCAAGAACTGCTACAAAAAAAGCTCTTAAAAAAGGTGTTGAGATAGTAGAGACTGAAAGATTTGATGAATACTATGAAATCTTAAAAAAGAATTTGAAGCTAAGACACGGTGTAAATCCCGCACACACTTTA